>DYRB01000058.1 GCA_020718945.1 Lamprocystis purpurea
GGTCCCGCCGGGCCGCGGGTTCACAGATCGGTGGCTCGGCGCCATGCGGGCGCCGGCGGCCACCACAGTGCCCGGTCGTGCCGAGGCGCCGCTCCCACGGGCATCGGTCTGGCCGCCGAATCCGGAACTCCTTACCCCGGCCCTGTTGGGTGCACAAGCGATAGCGCAAGTCAGGCAGAGTCCGCAGGTCACTCCAATGGCTGGGCCCCGCGGTTGTGGCGCCGGGTGTCGGTACGCACTGGACCAATCGTATGGAAGCTGCCGCCACGCCTGGCCCTGTCAGCGGGCGAGGGTGTCCATGCGCGCGGCCAGGCCGAAGTCCATGTGGGTGATACCGCCGGCGTCGTGAGTGGACAGGTCCACCCGCACCCGGTTGTAGACGTTGCACCACTCGGGGTGGTGGTCCATGGCCTCGGCGACCAGGGCGACCCGGGTCATGAAGCCGAAGGCGGCGACGAAGTCCTCGAAGCAGAACTCCTTGTGCAGCTTGCCTTCGCAGATCAGCCAGGGGCTGTCCGCGGCGGCGTTCAGTTCCCCCAAGGCGCGCTCTATGGCGGCCGAATCCAACCGGTCTCTGTTCATGTTGCCAACCTTCGGGTCATGGGCCTGATCTCAGGGCTGGACATGTCGCCGCCGCCTGGGCGAATCAAGCGCCCGCAACCACTGGGTTGCGCGGGGATTTCCCTGGGCGTCGGCCGCCAAAGGCGTCAATGGCCGAGCCCAGCTCCGGGCAGCCGGTCGCATGGGCCGCGATGCCGACCCCGGCGCGGATGGCGTCCCAGGCCTGACGGACGCTGGTCGCCCGGCCGCCGGGCCCAGCAGATGACTGAAGATGCCAGGCCCGGGGATGAAGCCGAAGTCCACACCGCCGACCCGGTGGCAGACCCCCCCAGGGTCCCGGCCCATTAGCTCCCGAACCTGGGCCCCTCGAAGCCGGCCAGATCGCTCGGCGGCAGGCGCAGGTCCAGGGGCTTGACCAGGGGGCATGCCGGGGACGATTCCCTGGAAGGACTACCGCATTCCCCTGTTGAGGCAGCCAGTTCCCTCCCGCCATTTCCACATCGGGACGGGCTGACGCCGCCACGGCTCCGAAGGTGATCGCGTCGGCCTTGCCCAGATGGAGCCCCGTTACCAGGGCCGCCCGCAGACCTTCTCCACTCTCTGACACCATCCGCTGGCGCTGATCTTTCCGTTTGCTTGCCGCGCCTCTCGTTACCGCCCAGCACTTCGGCTCGCTTCTCCCCGGGTAGCCGATCCAGCGTCTCGATGACTCTGTCGTAGTCCGGTGGGTAACTGGGGGTTCGAGGTGCGGGACTTCGACGGTGGCCGGCACCCATCCACCCCGTCCACCCCGATCAGGCGTCCGCGGTCAGGGTCTTGGCACCCTCCGGCGTCCCGAGGATCAGGACATCCGCGGGCCGCAGGGCAAAGACCCCCACTGTCACCACCCCGGGCAGGTTGTTGAGGCGCTGCTCCAACTCCCTGGGGTTGACGATCTCCAGGTGGTGCACGTCGAGGATGACATTGCCGTTGTCGGTGACGAAGCCCTCGCGCCACACCGGGGTCCCGCCGAGGCGGACCAGTTCCCGGGCGACGAGGCTGCGGGCCATGGGGATGACCTCCACGGGCAGCGGGAACTTGCCCAGCACGTCCACCAGCTTGGCCTGGTCGGCGATGCAGACGAAGCGCTTGCTGGCCGCTGCGACGATCTTCTCCCGGGTCAGGGCCCCGCCGCCGCCCTTGATCAGTTCCAGGCGATAGTTGGACTCATCGGCCCCGTCTACATAGATGTCCAGGTCTCCCACCGCGTTGAGGTCGAAGACCGGGATGCCATGGGCCTTCATGCGCTCGGTGGAGACTTCCGAGCTGGAGACGGCCCCGTCGATGCGCCCCTTGATGCCGGCGAGGCAGTCAATGAAATGGTTGACGGTGGAGCCGGTGCCGACCCCGACTATGCCGCCTTCCACATAGTCCAGGGCGGCCTGGGCCGCGAGTCGCTTCATCTCGTCCTGGGTCATGCTGATGTCCTCCACAGGGTTGTTGTTGGATCGCCGGGCATGATAGCAGCGGGAAGGGGGAGTGGTCAGTGGCGAGTGGCGACGGCCGGTCGACGGAAGGCGGCGGTTGGTGACGGGACCTGTATCAGGGAGGACAATCCACGGGCCGGTCACCCCACCCAGAACCCCAACGACTCGCCACTCGCCACTAGCCACTTTCCCATGCCCCAGAGCTACATAGAACGTATCCTGCGTGCCCGCGTCTATGACGTCGCCATCGAGACCCCCCTGACCCTGGCGGGGCGGCTGTCCCGACGCCTGGGCAATCAGGTCTTCCTCAAGCGCGAGGACCTCCAGCCGGTCTTCTCCTTCAAGCTGCGCGGGGCCTATAACAAGCTGATCCACCTGGACGAGGCGACCCGCCGGCGCGGGGTGGTCACCGCCTCCGCCGGCAACCACGCCCAGGGGGTGGCCCTGGCGGCCGAGCGGCTAAGGCTCGAGGCAACCATCGTCATGCCCCGCACCACCCCGAGCATTAAGGTCCAGGCGGTGCGGGCCCTGGGGGGCAGGGCGGTGCTGCACGGCGACTCCTACGACGAGGCCTACGCCCATGCCCTGGAACTGGCAGCGGAGCGGGGCCTGGCCTTCATCCACCCCTTCGACGACCCGGATGTGATCGCCGGCCAGGGGACCATCGCCATGGAGATACTGCGCCAGCACCCGAGCCCGCCTCACGCCATCTTCGTCCCGGTGGGCGGCGGCGGTCTGATCGCCGGGGTGGCGGCCTATGTGAAATACGTCAGGCCCGAGGTGAAGGTCATAGGGGTCGAGCCCGAGGAGGCACCGACCCTGGAGCGGGCCCTGGCGGCCGGCCAGCGGGTGGTGTTGGAGCAGGTCGGCCTGTTCGCCGACGGGGTGGCAGTGCGCCAGATCGGGGAGGAGACCTTCCGCCTTGCCCGCACCCTGGTGGACGAGGTGGTGCTGGTGAGCACCGACGAGATCTGTGCCGCCATCAAGGACATCTTCGACGACACCCGGGGGATTGCCGAGCCCGCCGGGGCCTTGGCGTTGGCTGGGCTCAAGCGCTACGTGGAGCGCGAGGGGCTGACCGGGGCGGACCTGATCGCCATCGAGAGCGGGGCGAATATCAACTTCGACCGGCTGCGCCATGTGGCCGAACGGGCCGACTTGGGGGAGCGCCGGGAGGCATTGTTGGCGGTGCAGATCCCCGAGCGCCCGGGGAGCTTCTTGAGCTTCTGCAAGACCGTGGGCAAGCGCCAGATCACCGAGTTCAACTACCGCTACGCCGACAGCCACCAGGCCCAGGTATTCGCCGGGGTAGAACTTGCCCGCGGCGAGGAGGAGCGGCGCGAGCTGATCGCCCGGCTTACGGAGAAGGGCTTCGCCGTGGTGGACATGACCGACAACGAAACGGCCAAGCTCCACATCCGCTTCATGGTCGGCGGTCACGCCCAGGGCGTGGCCGATGAGCAACTCATCCGCTTCGAGTTTCCCGAGCGCCCTGGGGCTTTGCTCGGATTCCTGAGCGGCATCGGCAAGCGCTGGAACATCAGCCTGTTCCATTACCGCAACCATGGGGCGGCCTATGGGCGGGTGCTCATGGGGGTGCAGGTCGCAGATGCCGAGCGGGCGGAGTTCTTCCGGCTCTTGGACCGGCTCGGCTACCAGTATTGGGTGGAGACCGACAACCCGGCGTACCGGATCTTTGCGGGGGCTGTTGGGGGCTAGTGGGTCTGGGACCTTGCGGCGAACCGCCGAGCTACTCCAGGCAGCTCAGATCCAGCAAGTCCTTGGGCCTGCCACTTGCCTGTTTATTGCGCTTGAAGTCCTCCAGTCCAATCACCGATAGGGGCAGGCCTTCGTAATCGACCGTCAGACGGTTGGGCCAGCACTCCGCAAAGGTCACCCCGTCCGGCTGTGTGATCAGGTCGATACGAAATGGGGGGTAACCCAGTTGGATGACGTTGCCGCTCGCACAGAAGTCCGCCTCGGTGACCCCCAGGGTGGCAAAACCGAACTCATCCATGACTCGCATGAGCTTACGGGCGTTGTCCGGCGCTGGGTCGATCCAGATGTCCAGGTCACCGGTGTAGCGCGGATAGCCATGGACACCCAGGGCATAGCCGCCAATCAGCAGGTAATCCACCTCATGCCGGTTTAACAACCCGACAAACTCTTTGAAGTCTTGGCTCCACACCTCGGTTGAACTCCAGGTACTGTCTGCGTAGGGCCTCAACGGCATCCAGCCGCTCCGACACCGGGCGGGAGAGCCAGTACCGGTAGTCCGATGGCTGTTCTTTCAGGGAAACGATGCGGAGCACCTTCTCCATTGCGGCATGCCTGTGGTCTTGGGGTGGTGCCAGTCTAGTACCAGTCCGTCGGAACCGGAATGCCCGGCTTGATGGCCTGCCCAGGGGCTGGACCGATCATCGCTGCCTCAATCCTCCGACTCCCCTTCGGACTCCGCCACCTGACCCGCCGCCCAGGCCTCCGCCAGGGCCCGGATGCCCACATAGTCCAGCTTGCCGGTGCCGAGCACCGGGACCTCTGCCACCTGGACCAGGGCCCGGGGGACGGCGATCTCGGCGATGCCCTCACCGCGGGCGAAGGCGGTCAGCTCCTCCCGGCGCGGCCCCGGGTGGGCGGTGACCAGGACGAGCTGTTCGCCCTTCTTGGGGTCGGGCAAGCTGGTGACGGCATGGGCCTCCCCGGGCCACAGCCGCGCGACCCAGGCCTCCACCGCGGCCAGGGAGACCATCTCCCCACCGATCTTGGCGAAGCGCTTGACCCGCCCCTGGATGGTCACGAAGCCCTCGGCATCCAGGCTGACGATGTCCCCGGTGTCGTACCAGCCGCCCTCCGGGGGTTGAAGCTCGCCGGGGCGGTCGGCCTTGAGGTAGCCGGCCATGACGTTGGGGCCGCGCACCAGCAGGCGCCCGCCGTCAACAATCCCGGGGACCGGCTCCAACCGGTGCTCGATCCCCGGCATCAGCCGACCCACGCTCCCGGCCTTGAACTGCATGGGGGTGTTCATGGCCAGCACAGGCGCCGTCTCGGTGGCCCCGTAGCCCTCCATCAGGCGCACCCCGTAGCGCTCGCTGTAGATCCGTCGGGTCTCGTCCTTCACGCGCTCGGCCCCGGTGCAGACGATGCGCACGCTGTAGAAGTCGTAGGGGTGGGCGAAGCGGGCATAGCCGGCGAGGAAGGTGTCGGTGCCGAACAGGATGGTGGCGTTGGTCCCGTAGACCATCTCCGGGACTATGCGGTAGTGCAGGGGTGAGGGATACAGAAAGACCTTGAGCCCGAACAGGATGGGCAGCAGGGTCCCGGTGGACAGGCCGAAGGAATGGAACAGGGGCAGGGCATTGAAGACGATGTCGCTGGGGCCGAAGTCGATGCGCGAGGCGACCTGGTAGCGGTTGGCCTGGAGGTTGGCATGGCTCAGGACCACCCCCTTGGGGGCCCCCTCGGTCCCGGAGGTGAACAGCACCACCGCGGCCTGATCTGGGTCGCGGCGTCGGCAGGCGAGCCAGTAGGTCAGTTGGGGCCAGGTCCCGCCGATCAGCCCGACCGCCTTGTCCAGGGGGGACAGGTCGGCGCGCAGGTTCTCCAGATAGAGCACCCGGACCCCGGCCCCCTCCAGGGCCGCGATCAGGTCGCCGAGCTTGCCCATGTCCACGAAGCGCCGCGAGGTCAACAGGTGGCGCACCTGGGCCGCCCGGCAGGCGAGCACCGCATTGGCCGCCCCGGTGGAGAAGTTGAGCATGGTCGGGACCCGCCCATAGGCGTGTAGGGCGAAGAAGGTCACCCCGGCCCCCAGCACATTGGGCAGCAGCACCCCGACCCGCTCCCCGGGCTGGGTCTGGAGCGCGATGCGTCGCCCCAGGGCGAAGGCCCCGGTCATGAGGCCGCGGTAGGACAGGGGTTTCAACTCCACGTCCTCCAGCACCAGATGGCCGGCGCCATGGGTGTGGCGGGCGTCGATGAGGGACTGGAACAGGGTCCGCTCCCGGTCGCTGCTCTCGAACATCATGTCCGTCATCAGGTCATAGAGCCGGTCGGAGACGTATTGGCGCCGCCGCCGCCCGGCCAGACCCTCCGGGATCTCAAACCGCTCGGGCGGCAGGAAGCTCACCGAGATCTTCGGAAACCAGCGGATGCGCACCTTGCCCCGCATGCGCGAGAAGGGGGTGTACTGGGCCCCCTCCAACCGCACCGGCAGCACCACGGCCCCGGCCTTGTCCGCCACCAGCCCCGGGCCCTCATAGACCTTCATCAGGGCCCCGGTGACGGTGAGCCGGCCCTCGGGGAATATGACCACCTTGGTGCCGCGCCTGACCTCCCCCACCAGGGCCCGGATGGCCAGCGGATTGGTCGGGTCCATGGGGTAGGTCCTGGCCAGGGACAGGAAGAAACGGATCAGCCGGTGCTTGGCGATATGGGTGTCGATGGCGAAGGTCAGGTCGTCCGGGACATAGGCGGCGATGAGTACGGCGTCCAGAAAGGACAGGTGGTTGGCCACGATCAGGACCCGGTCGCCCGCCTCGCGCACATGCTTGAGCCCGGTCACCTCCACCTTGTAGCAGGTGTCCAGCAGCCAGGCGATCAGGGCCTTGACCAGGGCCCCGGGGAGCAGCCGCACTATATAGACCGCCACCACCGCGTTGAGCAGGGCGATGAGCAGGAAGACCTGGGGAACGGTCGCCCCCCGGGCTATGACCAGGGCACTGAGAATGGCAGCCCCCACCATGAACAGGGCGTTGACCACGTTGTTGGCGGCGATGTTGCGTGCCCGGTGCGCCTCAGGGCTGTGGTACTGGAGCATGGCCTGGAGGGGGACTATGAAGAGCCCACCGGAGATCGCCAGCAGGACCAGATCGCCGAGGACCCGCCAGGCGTCGGGTTGGGCCAGGAAGGCCCGCACCCCCAGCAGTTCCCCCCCGGCCGGGGCCAGGCCCCGGGTGGCGAGCCACAGGTCCAGGGCAAACAGGCTGATGCCCACCGAACCCAGGGTCACATAGGTGGCATGGACCTCGCCCTTGAGCAGGCGGTTGCACAGCAGGGCGCCTGCCGCGATACCCACCGAGAAGGCAATCAGCAACAGGGTCACCACCCCCTCGTCGCCCCCGATCAGGTCCTTGACCAGGGTGGGGAAGAGGGACAGGAAGGTGGAACCTACGGCCCAGAACCAGGAGATGCCGAGGATGCACAGGAAGATCACCCGACTCTCCCCGGCCACCCGCAGGATGGCCCAGGTCTCGGTGAAGGGGTTGTAGCCCACCTTCAGATTTGGCATCGGCGGCGTCGTCGCCGGGATATGGCGGCTCGCCCACCACCCGGCCACCGCCACCAGGACCACCAGGGTGGAGATCAGGGCCGTGCCGCCGGGTCCCAGGATCAGCAGGCCGCCGAGCAGGGTCCCGCCGAGGATGGCGAGGAAGGTGCTGGTCTCGATCAGGGCATTGCCGGATACCAGTTCATCCTCGGCCAGGTGGTCGGGGAGAATGCCGAATTTGATGGGCCCGAAGAAGGCCGACTGGGCCCCGGTGAGAAACAGCACTGCCATGAGCAGGGGCACGCTCCCCAGCCAGAAGCCCAGGCCCGCGAGCAGCATGATGGCGATCTCCGCCAGCTTGATCCAGCGCGTGAGCCAGGCCTTGTCGTACTTGTCCGCCAGTTGCCCGGCGGTGGCCGAGAAGATGAAGAAGGGGAAGATCAGAATGCCCCCGGCCAGGATCACCAGGACCCGGGAATCCAGCCCGGAACGCTCGGCCAGCACATAGGTGATGAGGATCACCAGGGCGTTCTTGAACAGGTTGTCGTTGAAGGCCCCGAGGAACTGGGTCAGCGCCAGGGGCAGGAAGCGACGGGTGCCCAGCAGGGCGAATTGATTGCGGTGCACGGTACCCCTCCGCCGCGCGTCATGGGTGAAGGGGGCGCGGCGTTGGGGAGCATACGGGGTCCCCGGGCGCCTGACGAGCCCGCGCTATCGAGCTTGGGCGAAAAGGACCCGGGCGGGTCGCCGGTGGGGGACGGACTTGGTGTTTATGGTGCGGGTCGGCGGGGCGTCTAGGAGCCTGTCGGACTTAGGGGGATCGACGCGAGGGAGTGGGAGAGCGAGTCCATTTTTCTCCGGCTTTGAGGCGCATAGTGGGCTCTATGTAACGAAAAGCCGGGGAGAAAGGGGCCGGTGTCCCGCTTCCGCAGCCGATTCATCCTAAGTCCGACAGGCTCCTAGGGCGCGCAGGCCCCGGCCATGTGGACCAGATCCGGCAGGGTCTTGGCCTGCATCTTGAGCATGACCTTGGCGCGGTAGACGTCCACGGTACGGCGGCTGATGCCGAGGACCTCGCCGACCTCCTTGTTGGACCTGCCGCGCACCACCAGGTGCATCACCTCGCGCTCCCGGGGGGTCAGCAGATCGTAGCGGTCGCGAATGCCGGTCAGGGTCGCCTCTTCCTGGCGGATGGCCGCATCCCGGGCGAAGGCCTCGCCGATGCGGTCCAACAATTGGGTCCGGTTGAAGGGCTTCTCCAGGAAGTCCATGGCCCCGGCCTTGAGTGCCTTGACCGTGGTTGGGATGTCGGCGTGGCCGCTGACGAAGATGGTGGGGATGCGGATGTTGCGCCGCACCAGCAGGTCCTGCAGGGCCAGTCCGTCCATGCCCGGCATGCGCACGTCAAGCAACAGGCAGCCGGGGCGCTCGGGGTCGTAGGCCTCCAGAAAGCGGGCGGCGGCCGGGTAGCATTCCACCGGTATGCCGATCACCGCCAGTGATTCCGCCACCGCAGCACAGAAGTCCTGATCGTCGTCGAGTAAGAAGACCGTCGGCCGATGCGCGGTGTCCCTGTCTTGGGCGTTGCTGGGCATAAGTGCACGCATATGACGTTCGAGCGGTCAGGCCAGTCTTGCTGGGGGACATCGCGCCTGGCCCACTCGACCTCCACCTCTTTGATGTGATTCAGACTGCCGCCCACCGACGCCGAGCGGTCTGGCCCGGCCGTGACGGAGCTATGCGCTGGGACCCAAGGACTGGCCTGTGGCGTCCATCATGCCGCCCCAATGGTACGCGACGAGGCGTGGTTTTGCATCGCATTGGCGCCGGGCTCTGGGGGCATGACCGGGGCCTGGCTCAACGGCCTGGCGGACGGCGGGCTGATCGCAGCCCTGGAGGCTCGCACCCGCTCCGCCCTGGCCCGCGGGGCCCTGGGCCCCATCCGCACCGAGCAGGTGGAGATCGAGGACGGCGGGGTACGCTTCCTGCTGATCGCCCAGGACTGGCTGCTGGCGGTGCCGCGGGTGGCAGAGTGCTTCGGGGGCGTATCGGTCAACGCCCTGGGGTTTGCGGGATCGCTGTTCGTCAAGGACCGCGAGGGGATGGAGGCGGTGCGGGCCGCCGGACCCATGGCGGTGTTGCGGGCCGTGGCGGGGCCTAAGTCCTTGGCTCCCGGTCAGACCTCGTAGGCCGTGGACGCCGCTGGTCCGCCGCTGCCGGTCCAGTCGGTGTGGAAGCGCTCCCCGGGTTCGGCATCGACCCTTTCGTAGGTGTGGGCGCCGAAGAAGTCGCGCTGGGCCTGGATCAGGTCCGCCGGCAGGCGGGCGCAGCGGTAGCCGTCGAAAAAGGCGAGGGCGGAGGTGATGGCCGGCGCCGGGATACCCAGACCCACGGCCATGGCGGCGGCCTTGCGCCAGCCGCGCAGGGCCGTGTCCAACTCGCCGCGGAAGAAGCTGTCCTGCAGCAGGTTCTCCAGGGCCGGGTCGCGGTCGTAAGCGGCCTTGATGTCGCTCAGGAAACGGCTGCGGATGATGCAGCCGCCGCGCCACATTAGGGCGACGTCCCCCAGGTCCAGGCGCCAGCCGTACTCCCGCGCCGCCTCGCGCATGAGCATGTAGCCCTGGGCATAGGAGCAGATCTTGGATGCGTAGAGGGCGTCGTGGATGTGGTGGACGAAGGCCTCCGGGTCGGCCTTGAAGCTCAGCCGCTCCTCCGGGAGTATCAGGGAAGCGCGCACCCGCTCGTCTTTCATGGCCGACAGGCAGCGGGCGAAGACCGCCTCGCCGATCAGGGTCAGGGGTATCCCCAGGTCCAGGGCGCTGACCGCGGCCCACTTGCCCGTGCCCTTCTGGGCCGCCTTATCCTGGATCTTGTCGATCAGGGGCTCGCCGTCGATGTCGCGGAACTTGAGGATCTGGGCGGTGATGTCGATCAGATAGGAATCCAGGGCGCCGTTGTTCCAGCGTGCAAACACCGCCTGGATCTCGTCCACGGACAGGTTGAGGCCGTCGCGCATCAGGGCGTAGGCCTCGGCGATGAGCTGCATGTCGCCGTACTCGATGCCGTTGTGGACCATCTTGACGTAGTGACCGGCCCCGTCCGGCCCCACCCAGTGGCAGCAGGGGATGCCGTCGACATGGGCGGCGATGGCCTGAAAGATGTCCTGAACCAGCGGCCAGGCCGCCGGGTTGCCGCCGGGCATGATGGACGGGCCGTGCCGCGCACCCTCCTCGCCGCCGGATACCCCGGCCCCGACGAACAGGATGCCGCGCTCTGCCAGGGCCTGAGTGCGGCGGGTACTATCGGGGAAATGGGAGTTGCCGCCGTCGATGATCACATCGCCCGGCCCCAGGAGCGGGATCAGGGCCTCGATGAAGGCGTCCACCGCCTCCCCGGCGCGGACCATGAGCATGACCTTGCGCGGCAGGCTCAGGGCGGCGACCAGTTCCGCCAGGGAATGGGCCCCGAGGATCTGGGTCCCGGCGGCAGGCCCGGCGAGAAACCCGTCGACCTTGTCAGTGGTCCGGTTGTAGACCGCCACCCGGAAGCCATGGTCGTCCATGTTGAGGGCCAGATTCTGACCCATGACCGCCAAGCCGATGAGGCCGATGTCCGCGCCTGCCATGAGGATCTCCGTCAAGCACCTGGATTGGGAGTTTGGCCCGCCCATCGGGCCTTTTTTGCTCGCGCCAGCATTATAGGGCCTAAACCCGCCCGGCCGACCGACTCGGCTGATCCCGAACCTGCGGTACACCGGTTGCGGCTGTCCGTCGGCTGGCGGTGGCGCCTTGCTTGGATCCGTGCGCCAGGTATCTCTTCCCAGCTAGATTGACGGTGGGATTTTGCCGGGCGACGTGGTATTACTTGACCGTTCGCGCGAAGCAGCGAAGTCTGCCGCCGACCATGGTCCATCGGCACTAGCCTTGGAACAAGATGAGGTTGCTCCCGCATGACCACACCAGCTTCCCTGATGCGATTGGCCGTCCTGGCCATCCTGGCTACCCCCTGCGCGGCGAACGGCGCGGCGAACGGCGCGGCGAACGGCGC
>DYRB01000059.1 GCA_020718945.1 Lamprocystis purpurea
TTTTCAGCAGCCGTTTTGAGATCCTTGTCAACGCTTCCACGATGTGCCAGGGTCGAGCATTCTATGTTATCTCACGTGCGTTGCGTCGGTCTGGCCATGTCCATTCTCGGCTTTGCTCCGGCCCTGCCTGCCCAGGTTTTCACTGTGCAGGTCGGCACACCACCCGTCGCGCCGAGCACCATCGTGAGCCGCGCTGATTCGTGGCGCTGGCACAAAGGCACGAATGCGCCCGGCAAAGCGCGGGGCCCGGCGTAGCAGGTCATCGAGATCGCTTCGGCGCAACTCCCAGGTGGCGCAGTCCTCAGTGGCTACCGCGGTCGTGGTGTGCTTGGCCCCGGCGAGGAAGGACAGGCCACCCAAGGCGTCGTCCGCCCCCAGGGTCTCGGGCTCCTGGTAGCTGTGCTGGGGGTCGATCAGGCTGACGCGACCCCGCTCCAACACGAACAGCCGGGATGCCGGCTGGCCCTGGACGAACAGGTTCTCACCCTCGGGATGGAGCTTGAAGATCAGCCGATTGGCGATCAGGTCCAGCTCGTCTGCGGGTAGCCCAGCGAAGAAGGGAAAGCGGCGCACCTCGGCGAGACGCCTCAGGTAGCCGTCCCCTTGGGGTGCGGTCGTTTCGGGCCTGGGGATGCGCCCGGAGCGCATCAGGGATTGGGCCGCCTGGTCCAGCCAGGTGCCGGCGGCCTGCGCGGTCATACCCTGACGCTCGGTCAGGTAGCCCAGGGTCTGGGGGCTACGCAGCTCCCGATGGACGATCTGCACATAGGCCGCTGAGCTGCGCTGAAGACCGTCGAGGGTCTCCTTGGGGATGATCCAGACACAACTGTCCGTGGCGGCGATGGCCGTGTCGCTGGTGGGATAGCCGGTGAGGGTGCTGTACCAGCCGAAGGCCTGATTGGGCCCGATACGGATCAGCGGCTTGGTGCGGTCGGTGCGGCCGAAGATCTCGACCTCCCCGGAGGCGACGATGTAGGCAGCGTCCGGCGGGTCACCGGCCTCGAAGATGACACTGCCCTTGGGGAAGTCCACGCTGGCGAAGGAGGCGGCCAATGCCTTGTAGTCCGATTCGCCCAGGCCCGTGAACAAGTCGGAGCGGGCGACTTGACTGATGATGCGCTTGAGGCGGCGGTGCTCCTGGTGACGCAGGTGGTAGAAGGTCGTGGACGTCTTGCGCAGGAAGCCGCCGGCGTCGTTGACCACCTGGTTCAGAAAGACAAACAGCAAGCCTCCGCCAACGGCCCCGAGGGCCAGGGCATTGAAATGACCCCTCTCCAGGGCGGAGCCGACCAGGTCGATGGTCAGCGCGGCGAGCAGGGCACCGCCGCCGAAGGCCATGAGGACGGCCGTCTGCCGGTCGCTCGGGGTCCAATAATGGGACACCAGGGCCCCCAGGGGGAGGGAGACGGCGCTGACGATGCCCAACCAGAAGGCGGTCCAGAGCAGGGATTCGGACATGCTGTACTACCCGTGAGGAGGAATGGATCGCTCGCCAGGGCGGGCGCGGGCGGCCGGAGGCAAGCCTGGCGCCCAGCCTAGCACCGCCAGGCTTGCATCGGTGTTACCGGGGTGGGTCAGAGCGCACCGGCAGAGTCGGCGGTTCACCCGCAGGGTGAACCGGAGACCGACATAGGTCCTTGCTATCTCCAGTCAGATGGAGAGCCTCTTCAACACCATGACCAACGCCACGGAGCCGGGCGCCCACCTGGGCCAGCGCCGCGGGCCCTTCTCCGGGGCAACACCGGTGAACCCCCAGGGCCCAACTGTTGGTAATATTGCGCGCCCATAGCCGCGGCCAGCCGCCTGATCGATCCATCACGACACCCTATTCGGAGCAGAGGCATGAAGTCCAAGCTTTTGATCGCTTTGATGTTATCGTCCGCCGCCTGGGCGGCATCGGCCGCCGCCGAGACCACCGTGAAGGTCGGCGTGGTTGCGCCGCTCACCGGCCCCCAGGCCCACCTGGGCAAAGACATCGAGAACGGCGCCCGCCTGGCGGTGGACGCCATCAACGCCTCCAAGCCCAGCCTGGGCGGCCAGCCGGTCCAGTTCAGCCTGATGGTGGAAGACGACCAGGCCGATCCCAAGACCGCCACCGTGGTCGCCCAGAAGCTGGTGGACGAGGGGGCCAAGGGGGTGATCGGTCACCTCAACTCCGGGGCCAGCATCCCGGCCTCGCGCATCTACGCCGACAACGCCATCCCCCAGGTCTCCCCGGCCTCCACCGCCGTCGCCTACACCCACCAGGGGTTCAAGACCACCTTCCGGGTCATGGCCAACGACTCCCAGCAGGGCAAGGCCCTGGGCCAGTACGCCGTGAAACTCGGCAAGCGGGTGGCCGTGGTGGATGACCGCACCGCCTATGGCCAGGGCCTGATCGACCAGGTGGTCAAGGCGGTCAAGGAGGCCGGCGGCGAGGTGGTGGGACGCGAATACACCACCGACAAGTCCACGGACTTCACCGCCATCATGACCTCCATCAAGGCCAAGAAGCCCGACGTGGTGGTCTTCGGCGGCATGGACCCCCAGGCCGCCCCCATGGTCCGGCAGATGCGCACCTTGGGGATGAAGACCGCCTTCCTGGGCGGCGACGGCATGCAGTCGGCGGAGTTCATCAAGCTCGCCGGGTCCGCCGCCGAGGGGGCCATCGGCTCCTCCCCGGGGCTGCCCCTGGAGAAGATGCCTGGCGGAGCGGGATTCACCCAGCGCTTCGGCGAGAAGTTCGGCAAGGTACAGATCTATGCCCCCTTCGCCCACGACGCCGCTGTGGTGCTGATCCAGGCCATGCTCAAGGCCGGCTCGGCGGAGCCCGCCCAGTACCTGCCGGAACTGGTCAAGACCCAGATCGACGGGGTCATAGGCCCCATCGCCTTCGACGACAAGGGCGACCTCAAGGACGGCCCCGTGACCCTTTACCAGGTCAAGGACGGCAAATGGCAGGCGGTGGAGACCATCGGCGGGCCGGCCGCCAACTAGGGTCGCCCGGGCCCCGATCCCAGACCCGATCCCAGACCCGATCCCAGACCCGACCCCAGACCCGACCCCAGACCCGATCCCAGACCCGATCCCAGCCCCGATCACAGAATGGACGTCCTGCTCCAGCAGATCCTGAACGGCCTGATCCTGGGTAGCCTCTACGCCATGGTGGCGTTGGGCTATACGATGGTGTACGGCATCCTGGAGCTGATCAATTTCGCCCATGGCGAGATCGTCATGCTGGGGGCCATGGTAGCGGTGAGCGTGCTTGCCCTGCTCACCGCCCTGGGGGTCCCGGTGCCGCTCGCCCTGCTCGCCGCCCTGACGGCGGCAGTGGCGGTGTGCGTGGCCACCGGGGTGCTGGTGGAGCGCGTCGCCTACCGGCCCCTGCGCAACGCCCCGCGCCTGGCCCCGCTGATCACGGCCATCGGCGTGTCCATAGTCCTGCAAAACCTGGCCATGATCTTCTGGGGCCGCCAGTACCTGTCCTTCCCGCCGGTGCTGGACATCCAGATCTACGAGTTCGCCGGGGCGACCATCACCAATGTGCAGATCCTGATTGTCGCCGTGGCGGCCGTCACCATGGGCGGGCTGCTGCTCCTGGTGCAGCGCACCCGGTTGGGGCGGGCCATGCGGGCCACGGCCCAGAACCGGGAGGTGGCCGGGCTCATGGGGGTGGACGTGAACCGGGTCATTGCCGCGACCTTCGCCGTGGGCTCGGCCCTGGCGGCGGTGGCCGGGTTGCTGATCGCCGCCTATTACGGCATTGCCCACTACAACATGGGCTTCATCCTCGGGCTCAAGGCCTTCAGCGCCGCGGTCCTGGGGGGCATAGGCAACATCCCCGGGGCCCTGCTCGGGGGCCTGCTGCTGGGGGTGATCGAGAGCCTGGGGGCGGGGTATATCGGCGACCTGACCGGCGGCTTCCTCGGCAGCCATTACCAGGACATCTTCGCCTTCTTCATCCTGATCCTGGTGCTCATCTTCCGGCCCTCCGGGCTGCTCGGCGAGCGCGTGGCGGATCGGGCTTGAGAGATTTTATTCGTCCGCAAATGAACGCAAATGAACGCAAATGGGGGACTGGGTTGGTAGCTGTTCCGAGCACCCCAACGCTTGCCCAGGAAGTATTGATGTCAGAGCCTCAATCGGCAGCATTCCGTATTGGCCAAACGGCCGATGATGAAGCCCGGCTGCAAGGGCCGGCGCGCCCTAGTCATCTTCATTTGCGTTAATTTGCGTTCATTTGCGGACAATTCTTTTCTTCGAATGACCAATTTCCTCTCAGACCGCATCTACCGCGACCCCCGCATCGCCCGGATCGCCTTCGTCGCCCTCGGGGCCCTGCTGCTGGTCCTGCCCTTCCTGGTGGAGGCGGGGCTGGGGCGCACCTGGGTGCGCATCCTCGACTTCGCCATGCTCTATGTGATGCTGGCCCTGGGGCTCAACATAGTCGTCGGCTATGCCGGGCTGCTGGACCTGGGCTATGTCGCCTTTTACGCGGTGGGGGCCTACTTCTACGCCATCCTGGCCTCGCCCCAATTCGGGCTGCACCTGCCCTGGTGGGCCCTGCTGCCCACCGGGGCGGGCATTGCCTGCCTGTTCGGGGTGATGCTGGGGGCGCCGACGTTGCGGCTGCGGGGGGACTACCTGGCCATAGTCACCCTGGGCTTCGGCGAGATCATCCGGATATTTCTCAACAACCTGAACGCCCCGGTGAACGTCACCAACGGCCCCCAGGGGATCAACATGATCGACCCGGTGACCCTCGGGGGCGCGGCCCTGACCCGACCCATGGACCTGTTCGGCCTGACCATCTCCGGGGCCCATGCCCACTATTACCTGTTCCTGGGCCTGACCCTGCTGGTGGTATTCATCGCCTTCCGGCTCCAGGACTCGCGCATCGGGCGGGCCTGGGCCGCCATCCGCGAGGACGAGGTGGCCGCCGAGGCCATGGGCATCAACACCCGCAACGTGAAGCTCCTGGCCTTCGCCATGGGGGCCACCTTCGGCGGCCTGGGGGGCGGGCTCTTCGCCGCCTTCCAGGGGTTCGTGTCCCCGGAGTCCTTCACCCTGATGGAGTCCATCATGATCCTGTGCATGGTGGTCCTGGGGGGCATGGGGCACATCCCCGGGGTCATCCTGGGTGCCCTGCTGGTGACCATGTTGCCGGAGCTGTTGCGCTACATAGGCCCACTCCAGCAGGAACTGATCGGGCATGTGGTGGTGGACCCCTCCGACTTGCGCATGCTGCTGTTCGGGATCGGGCTGGTGGTGGTGATGCTGTTCCGGCCCCAGGGGCTCTGGCCCTCTCCGGTGCGGGCCCGGGAACTCAAGCCCGACAACCCGGACCAGGTCCACCAGGAGCAGGAGGCCCTGTATGACGCCGAGCGTTAGCCCGGCGGCGGGGGCCGCGCCGCTCCTCGCCTGCACCCAGGTCACCAAGCGCTTCGGCGGCCTGAGCGCCCTGAGCGATGTGTCCCTATCGGTCCAGGCGGGGGAGATCTTCGGTCTGATCGGGCCCAACGGGGCGGGCAAGACCACACTCTTCAACTGCATCACCGGGCTCTACCACCCGAGCTGCGGGTCCGTGCACCTCAACGGCACCGCGCTCACCGGGCTCAAGCCCCACGCGGTGGCGTCCCTGGGCCTGGCGCGGACCTTCCAGAACATCCGCCTATTCGCCAACATGAGCGTCTTGGAGAACGTCATGGTCGGCCGCCATGTGCGCTCCAACGCCGGGGTCCTGGGGGCTGTCCTGCGCGGCCCGCGCACCCGGGCCGAGGAGCGCTCCATCCGCGAGCGGTCCCTGGAACTCCTCGACTCCGTGGGCCTGGCCGGGCGTGCCGGGGAGCAGGCCCGCTTCCTCCCCTACGGCGACCAGCGCCGCCTGGAGATCGCCCGGGCCCTGGCCACCGAACCCAGGCTGCTGGCCCTGGATGAGCCCGCCGCCGGCATGAACCCCATCGAGACCCAGGCCCTGCAGGACCTGCTGGAGGGCATCCGCGGCCGCGGCGTCACCCTGCTGCTGATCGAACATGACGTGCGCCTGATGATGTGCCTGTGCGACCGGGTGGCGGTGCTGGACTATGGGCGCAAGATCGCCGACGGGGTCCCGGCCGAGGTACAGCGCGACCCGGCGGTGATCGAGGCCTACCTGGGGGCCGGGGCCGCTGCCGGCGGGGAAGACGGATTGTCCGCAAATGAACGCAAATGAACGCAAATAAATACAACCTGTTGGTAGCGTGCCAGTCTGGCCACGCCATCGGTCCCGAGCGGGGTCGGGTACATGCCCGGTCCCGAGCCTTTGTCCATACCCAAGCGCAGCCGCGAACAGGCGGATCGACCAGAACGTTCCGGACGGGGCGAATGCCCCGTCCGGAAGGGTCTAGGCCATGAGCGGGCCGACTGAGCTCTTGCTGGAGGTCCGCGGCCTGGCGGTCCATTACGGCGGCATCCGCGCCGTCAAGGGCCTGGACCTGGAGGTCCGCGAGGGCGAGGTGGTATGCCTGATCGGGGCCAACGGGGCGGGCAAGACCACCACGCTCCGCGCCCTGGCCGGTCTGGCCCCCTCGACGGGCTCCATCCGCTACGCCGGGAGCGAGATCGCCGCCCTGCCCGTGCACCGCCGGGCCCGCCTCGGCATTGCCCTGGTCCCCGAGGGGCGCGGCATATTCCCCCGGCTCACCGTGGCCGAGAACCTGGACATGGGGGCCTATACCCGCAACGACCGGGTGGGGATCAGCGAGGACCTGGAGCGGGTCTACGGCCTCTTCCCGCGCCTAAAGGAGCGCCAGGCCCAGACCGGCGGGACCCTGTCCGGGGGCGAACAGCAGATGCTGGCCATAGCCCGGGCCCTCATGGGCCGCCCGCGCCTGCTGCTGCTCGACGAGCCGAGCATGGGCCTGGCGCCCCTGGCGGTGGAGAAGATCTTCGAGACCATCCGGCTCATCGCCGCCCAGGGCATGACCCTGCTCCTGGTGGAGCAGAACGCCCGCCTCGCCCTGGCCGCCAGCCGCCGCGGCTATGTCTTGGAGGGCGGGCGCATAGTCCACCAGGACCAGGCCCCTGCCCTGCTGGCCAGCCCCAGGGTCCGGGCCGCCTATCTGGGGGCCTGAGAGGTTGTGAATAGACCCCCGACCTACTGCGCCCAGGGACGCCCTCGCTACGGCCGGGGATCATTCACAACCTCTGAGGACCGGGCATCCCACCCGCGGCCTATCCGCTGGGGGTAGGAAGGTGTAGGGTTCCGAGCACCATCCCTCGAAGCGGACACGACGCCTTGAACATCCCCCACGTGACCACCCTCCTCGGCCTTGGCCTCGGGCTGGCACTCCAGACACCCTCTGCCTCCGCCTGGTGGCACTGGTATGCCCAGAACATCCCCTACGGATCGGCACCGGCGCCCTGGTCTTACCCAGCCGGACCCGGCTTCCCCACCTTTGGACCGAGCCAGGCGCAACTCTGGGACTTCCTGGCCCCCCTGGCGGGCCTGGGTGGACCCCAGTTCTGGCAATACTCCAGCCCCCCCTACGGCCCCATGACCCAGTGGTCCTCGACCATGCAGTCCGGGGGCCTCTCCGTCCAGCAAGACCAGACCCCCGCCGGCTACCGTATCCGCGTATTCACCGGCCAAGCGGGGGCGCCGATGCCGGACATTGGGGTCCAGGGCGGTGTCCTGACCATCCGCAGCCAGTCCGCGACCGGCGGGAACGGGTTGCCGATGTATCAGAGCGGTTGGGCCATGCAGTCCATCGCCCTCCCGGCAGACGCCCAGGTCGCCGCCATGCAGATGCAGCGGGGCGATGGGGTGGTGGACATCTTCATCCCGCGGGGGCGCTGAACCTAGAAAGAGTAATTCGGCCGCAAATGAACGCAAATATACGCAAATGGGTCAGTCAGTTAGGCGGGGTCCGCAGGTCACACGCAGGGTGAACCGGAGGCCGACAGGGACTCCTTGTTTATTTGCGTCCATTTGCGTTCATTTGCGGCTCAACTGCTTTTCTTCAGGTTCAGCCGCCCTAGGGCCTGGCCCATGCGCAGCTTGTCCCCAGGCTCCAACCCCGGCAACCAGTCCACCGCCCCGGGCGGCAGCAGCAGGATGACCGTGGAGCCCATGTTGAAGCGCCCCATCTCCTCCCCAGCCTCCAGGCGCACCGGGCCCGTCGGGTCCGGGCGGCGCCCGCCCTTGGGCTCTGGTGTCACCTGCCCGGCCCAGACCGTCTCCATGGACCCGACGAAAATGGCCCCGACCAGGATCAGGGCCAGGGGCCCGACGGCGGTATCGAAGCGGCACAGCACCCGCTCGTTGCGGGCGAAGAGCCCCGGCACGGCCCGGGCGGTGACGGCGTTGACGCTGAACAGGTGCCCCGGGATATGGGTCATGGTCTGAAGCCGGCCCGCCAGCGGCATGTGGACCCGGTGGTAGTCCCGGGGCGAGAGATAGATGGTCGCGAAGGACCCGCCGGCGAATTCGGCCGCCGCCGCGCCGTCGCCGCCCAGTAGGTCCAGGACCCTGTAGCTGTGGCCCTTGGCCTGGATCAGGGCCCCGTCGCGGATGGTCCCGATCTGGCTGACGGCCCCGTCGGACGGGCACAGCAATGCGTCCGGCTCCGCCGCCAGGGGCCTGGCCCCGGGCTTGAGCGCCCGGGTGAAGAAGGCGTTGAAGCTCGGGTAGGCCCGGGGGTTGGGGTCCGCGGCCTGGTCCATGTCCACCCGGAAGCGGCGGACGAAGGCGGTGATGAAGGCGTCCTTGAAGGGCCGCCAGGTGCAGCGGGTGAGCCGGTACATCCCGGCGGAGAGCAGGTGCTGAGGCAGGACCTGCTGGAGGGCGACGAAGGCACGCTCCGCCAGGGTCAGATTCGGTTCGGTCATGGGGTAGTGGGTGCCTTGGTGGGCGTCGGCGGCGGGGCCGGCGGGGTCAGGAGGTCCGGGGCCTCGAACAGGGTCCCCAGGTCGGCGGCCACGGTGGCCGGGCCCTGGCCCGGGGTGAACAGGGCCACCAGCCGGGCCCCGGGGGCGATCAGGTAGAGGGGGGAGCCGGCGTCGTCCCCTGGGGTCGGGGCCGGTGCCCCGCCCAGGGCATCGGCCAGCAAGGCCATGGCCCCCGGCTCACCCCCGGCGACGATCAGCGCCGGGTTCAGGCGGTTGAAATCCCGGGCCAGATTGGGGGCGTCCCGGGACTGGACCAGGACCAGGCGCAGTTCGGCGCGGTCCTCGGGGCGGTCGGCCAGGCGGTTGTAGACCTCGATCAGGCGGTTGACCGTCAGGTGGCCCTGGGCCTGGGTCAGATCGGCGTAGGTCAGCAGGGTCCAGCCGTCCCGCAGCCGGTCCCGGTTGACCGGGCGGCCCTCCGGGTCGTGGAGGACGAACTCCGACAGGTCCAGGGGCGGGGCCACCAGGACCCCGGCGATCTTCGGCGGGCCCGAGTATTTGAAGCGGTTGCCCCATTGGTAGCCGACCACGAAGAGCCCGGCTGCGGCCAGGATCATGACCAGTCGGACCCAGCCGCTGCGGCGCTTGTCGGGGAGGAACACGGCGCCCTCAGCCGGCCAGGGCGGCCTGGACCGCGGCCAGGGCGGCCCCGGTGTCGGCGGGATGGCCCAGGTCGTTGAGCACCGTCCCCAGGGCCCCGATGCAGAGCATTATGTTGGTCCGCCGGCTGCTGTAGCCCATGAGCCCGATGCGCCACACCTTGCCCGCCAAGTCGCCCAGGCCGGCGCCGATCTCCAGGTTGTATTCCGCCAGCAGCCGGGCGCGGACCAGGGCCTCGTCCACCCCGCCCGGGACCCTCACCGCATTGAGCTGGGGCAGGCGCTCGGCCTCCGGGACCGGCAGTTCCAGGCCCAGGGCCTCCAACCCGGCGCGGAGCGCCAGGTGGTTGCGGCGGTGGCGCGCCCAGGCGTTCTCCAGGCCCTCCTCTTGGAGCATCACCAGGGCCTCGTGCAGGCCATAGAGGGCATTGATCGGGGCCGTATGATGGTAGGTGCGCTTCTGCTCTGGGCCCCAGTAGCCCATGACCAGATTCAGGTCCAGGAACCAACTGCCGACCTGGGTCGAGCGCCCCTTGACCTTGGCCAGGGCCCGCTCGTTAAAGGAGACGGGTGACAGCCCCGGGGTGCAAGACAGGCACTTCTGGGAGCCCGAGTAGACCGCGTCCAGCCCCCAGGCATCCACCCGCAGCTCCGAGCCCCCCAGGCTGGTCACCGCATCGACTATGGTCAGGCAATCATGGTCGTGGGCGATCTCCACCAGGGTCTTCACGTCCGAGCTAGCCCCGGTGGAGGTCTCGGCCTGGACTAAGGCGACCAGGCGGGCGTCCGGGTGGGCCTTCAGGGCCTCGGCGAGCTTGTTGGGGTCCACCGCCCGGCCCCAGGGGTCCGCCACCAGCACCGGCTCGCCCCCGGCGCGCCGCACGTTCTCCACCATGCGCCCGCCGAAGACCCCATTGACGCACACAATGACCTTATCGCCCGGCTCTACCAGGTTGACGAAGCAGGTCTCCATACCCGCCGAGCCCGGGGCCGAGACCGGCATGGTCAGCAGATTCTGAGTCAGGAAGGCCCCACGCAGCAGGGCCTTGGTCTCGTCCATCATGGCCACGAAGGCCGGGTCCAGGTGGCCTATGGTCGGGCGCCCCAGGGCCGCCAGGACTCGGGGGTGGACATCCGCTGGGCCAGGCCCCATGAGGGTACGGGTAGGCGGATTGAAGGACTGGATTGCCATGCTCGGGCCCTATGCTGGGGGTTGGACGTGCGGCCTGAGGCCGGCGCCGGAGTATACCAGCCCGCTGGACTCCCGCTGGCTTGGCCCCGCCGGCCCCAGAAATTCCAAATTTGAGATTATCGTTGAGCGCCGAGGCCAGAAGCACCGTGGGAGCGCCGCCTCGGCGCGACCGGGCGAAGCGCAGCGAGCCCGCTGACCACCACGCGAGTCCGTCGCGGCGAGGCGCCGCTCCCACGGGCACCGATCTGGCCCCCAAATTTGGAACTGCTGGGCCGGCCCCAGAAATTCCAAATTTGAGATTATCGTTGAGCGCCGAGGCCAGAAGCACCGTGGGAGCGCCGCCTCGGCGCGACCGGGCGAAGCGCAGCGAGCCCGCTGACCACCACATTAGGCGGTCGCGGCGACGACTCCAGGGAGGGAGGAGGTAGTCCCAGGGGCCGCTCCCTGCGCCCCTGGGATACAGACCATCCCTGGCCAAAAGCCGCGTCGGGAACAGCGGCCGACGACTCCAGGGAGGGA
>DYRB01000060.1 GCA_020718945.1 Lamprocystis purpurea
CCAAGTCCTTGTTTATTTGCGTCTATTTGCGTTCATTTGCGGCTCAACTGCTTTTTCCAGGGTCAGCGGTCCAGGGCCAGGTCGAAGCGGCGCCGAAGCAGCCCCGCCCGGAATCCCAGCACCGCCCGGCCCAGGTCCCGCCAGCGCCGTGACCGCCACAGGTCGCGCCAGTCCCGAACCGCCGTCGGCGTGCGCACCACCTCCAGGTGGACCGGTCCGAGCGCTTTCATGCTTCAGGACTGAGTCAGGCGCCCCAGGCGGCCCGCACCAGCCCCGGCAGGATAGCCCCCGCAGTCCCGCGCAAGTTGTGGTGAGCCAGGTCGTCGATCGGCGTGGCCGTCGGGTTGACCTGGGCCAGGGTCGCGCCCGCAGCCAGGGCAACCCGGGGCAGATCCGCCGCTGGGTAGACCAGCCCGGAGGTCCCGACGGACAGGCACAGCTCGCACCCCTGGGCTGAGGCCCAGGCCCGGGCCAGCTCGGTCTCGGGCAGCGACTCGCCGAACCAGACCACCCCGGGGCGCACCGGGCCGCCGCAGAGTGCGCACCGCGGCGGGGCCAGGCGCCGGCCGCCCTCGGGCTCCTGGGGTATCCCCGGCGGCAGGGCCTGGGGCTGGCCGCAGCGGGCGCAGCGGGGGCTGTGCAGGCTGCCATGGAGGTGCAGGACCTGGGGACTGCCGGCGCGCTCGTGTAGATGGTCCACGTTCTGGGTGACCAGGGTCAGGTGCGGGACCCGGGTCGCCAGGGCCGCGATGGCCCTGTGCCCGGGGTTGGGCTCGGCCAGCAGGGCCTTCATGCGCCGCCATTCGTACCAGCCCCAGACCAGCTCGGGGTCCCGGGCAAAGGCCCCGGGGGTCGCCAGGGACTCGGCGTCGAAGCGGGACCAGAGTCCGGTCAGGGCGTCCCGAAAGGTGGGTATGCCGCTCTCGGCAGAGGCCCCGGCCCCGGTCAGGACCAGCACCCGGCGGGCGTTGCGCAGGCGTTCGACGAGGTCCGGCGGGGTCCGCGGCGGCTCAGTGGGCGTCATGGCCATCTCCGCTTTGCTTGATTTCGGCCTCCAGGTTGCGGATGCGCGCCCGCAGGCGCTCGGCCTCCCGCTCCCGCTCCGCCAGGACCTCCCGCAGCCGGGCCAAGCGCCGCTCCGGGGTACGGTGGATCAGGCGCTCCAGCACGTCCAAGGCCACCAGACCGCGCCAGCCGCGGCTCCACAGGCCGCGCACCCTGTAGACCTTGAGGGTCTTGGCGACCTTAGCCAACCCCTTGCCCAGCCCCAGCATCTGCGCCGCCTGGAGCCCGCGCAGGAAGGCGAGGAAGGGCATGACGATGATGGCCAGGTTGATCCAGTTGCGCACCAGGTAACTGAGCTTCTTCGGCGCCAGGGTGGACATGACAATGAATTCCACGCAGAAGGCGAGCCAGATCAGGACCGTGCCCAGGTCCAGGGCGAGGCGCAGCCCGCTGGGGTCGGCCAGGTCCTCGGCGAGGAAGAACTCCGCGGCCAGGATGGGCAGGATCAGCACGGCCATGAACAGCATGGGTATGCTGAAGGCCCGCTCCAGCAACTCGTAGAGGTCGGCGTCGGCGCGCCGCCAGCCGAGCCCAGGGAGCCAGATGCAGGTCCCTGACGAGTAAGGCGACTGGGCGATGCGAAAGGGTGGAATCAGCCACAGCAGCAGCAGGCGCCGCGCCGCCGGCCATCGGTAGTCGCCCTGGTGCCAGTAGCCGGCCAGGGCGTCGATGAACAGGGGCAGCCACAGGGCGAGCAGCAGGGTCCCCAGCAGGTGGGCGGTGGCGCTGTCGTCCGGGGCGCGGTCGGCCTGGCGCAGGGCCAGGGCGGTGAGGATCAGGAACAACAGGGCCAGGGCGGACATGACCGCCTCGCGGACTGTCACCTGCCGATGGGTGAGGTCCGGGCAGGCGGGCCCTGGGACTGCGGGCTCGGCCATGGAGCCCCTGCCCTTAGGAGCCTGTCGGACTTAGAGGGATCGACGCGAGGGAGTGGGAGAGCGAGGTCATTTCTTTCCGGCTTTGAGGCGCATAGTGGGCTCTATGTAACGAAAAGCCGGGGAGAAATGGGCCGTTGTCCCGCTTCCGCAGCCGATTCATCCTAAGTCCGACAGGCTCCTTGACCCGGGTCGGGCCCGGGTGCCGGGCCCCAGGGCCGGGCCCGCTCATGGCTGGGCGGCGTCCGGGCCCGCCGCGCCTTCGATCAGGACCGCCGCCGGGCGCGGCTCCCAGGTGAGCCCGGGCAGCCCGGTCAGGTCGGCTTCCAACTCCGCCCGCGGTTGCTTGAAGTCCTGCACCGTGGCCGGGATGACGAACAGGTTGAGGATCACATCCTTGCGCTGGGCGGTGACGTTGCCGACCCAGAGCGGCGTCTCCCCCAACCGATAGCGGGTAGCCCAGAGGCGCAGGACCAGGCGCCCGCCGTCCGGGAGGCGCTTGACCAGGGCTGCGGACTCGTGACGGCCGGCATGGACCTGGGGCGCCACCGGCAGCTCCCGCAGGGGCAACTCGGGGGAGAAGAGGCTGATGGCGGTGATCCAGTCCAGGGTCTGGGCGGGCTCCCAGCCTCGGGCGGCCAGGGCCTGGGTGAGGGCAGGGACAGTGCCGGCGTACTGGACATCCAGGGGCTGGTTGTCCCGCTGCCAGATGTCCTCGCGGCGTAGGGCCAGGGTCTGCCAGAGGTCGGAGCGCCACAGCTCGGCGCTGACGACGACCGGCGACGGGGACGGTCGGTGGGCGGTCAGGTCGGTGTCGTGGCGCATCCAGGACTGGATCGAGAGGGCCAGGATCAGGGTGCCGATGGCCACAGGCCAGAGCCCTGCGAGCAAGGGGTCTTCGGCGGTGTGGCGGCGGAAGGCGAGCCCCAGGGCGGCGACCCAGATCAGGCCCAGGGCTATGGTGGCCAGGACCCCGCTCAGCCACTCGACACCCAGGTAGACCCGCGCCACCGCCACGGCGGTGACCAGGACCGCGGCGGTCGTATAGGGGATGCCGCGCCAGGCCGGGGGCAATGTGCGGGCCAGGGCCACGGCGAGGAAGCCGAAGATCACGGTGGCACGCAGCACATGGCTGCTGGGGAAGGCCCAGGGGGTGAGGTGACCGAAGCTGGTGGCCATTTCCACCCCGGCGTGGATGATCGGGTCCAGGTCCGGGCGGGGGACCCGCGTCAGGACCTGGAGCAGGGGCGGGGCCAGCAAGGCGAAGCCCCCGGCGGCCAGCCAGTAGTTGACCTGGCGCCCACCCCGGCGCAGCCGCTCGTAGGCGTAGACGGCCACGATCAGGGCAACCATGACCGGCAGGTCCGCCAGGCGGCTCAGCCCCAGCATGAGGTGATCGGCCACCGGGGAACTGAGGCTCTGGGCCAGGTCCAGGGCGGTCTGATTGATGCGCAGGTTCCCGGCCCCGAGCACCGTGAGCCCGGTGGCGACCCCGAACAGGGCCACCCCCAGGGTCAGGAGCCCGGCCAGGGTGGTGAGGGTGCGGGCGTCCGGGTGGCCCGGATCGGCCAGGGCCCGGGCCACCTCGCCGATTTTGGGGTGGACCTCCCCCCAGCGCAGCAGGGCCTGCACCCAGGTACTGGCCCTTGGACTGATGAGTTGGAAGGCCTTGCCGACCAGCCAGCCGGCCAGCCAGATAGCGCCGACCAGCACCAGGATGACGATGGCCAGGCGCACCGTGGTCTCGGCAGCGAGTTTTACCGAGGCGGCCAGGAGTATCCCGGGGATGATGGTCAGGGGGGCCCAGAGCAGGGCCGAGACCACGTTCCAGACGGTGAAGCGGGCCGGGGTCATGCCCATCATGCCGGCCACCACCGGGATTATGGGGCGCACCGGGCCGACGAAGCGCCCGAAGACGACGCTCATGGGGCCCCAGCGGTCGAAGAAGCGCACCCCGACCTCCAGGCTGGCGGGGTAGCGGCTGAAGGGCCAAAACCGGCGCACGTCATCTTTGAAGTAGTGCCCGAGCCAATAGCTCAGGCCGTCGCCCAGGATGGCGCCCAGCACGGTGGCGGCGACTATGGGCCAGAAACCGATGGCCCCGGCGGCTACCAGCATCCCCATGCCGGTCATCATGATGAAGCCCGGGACGAAGAGCCCGACCACGGCCAGGGACTCCGAGACGGAGATCAGGAAGGCCAGGACCAGGGACCAGGTGGGGTAGTCCTTTACCCAGTCGATGATCTGTTCGATCCAGGCTTCCATGGGGCGCTCCGATGGCTACGGGCAGTGGTCAGGCGGCGATCTCGGCGAAGGTCGCCGCGGCGGCGTCCAGGGTGGCGGCGATGTCCCGCTCTGAATGGGCGGAGGAGACGAAGCCGGCCTCGAAGGCCGAGGGGGCCAGATAGACCCCGCGCCCGAGCATGCCGTGGAAGAAGGCGCGGAAGCGCGCCTGGTCGCAGGCGGTGGCCCCGGCATAGTCGGTCACAGGGCCGCGGTCGGTGAAGAAGATGCCGAACATGCCCCCGACCCGATTGGCGCTCAGGGCCACCCCGGCCGCGGTGGCGCCCTCCACCAGGCCGTCGGTGAGGGCGGCGGTGGTGGCGGTGAGGCCCTCGAAGAAGCCCGGGACCGAGATCAGCTCCAGGGTCTTGAGCCCCGCGGCCATGGCCACCGGGTTCCCGGACAGGGTCCCGGCCTGGTAGACGGGTCCCAGCGGGGCTATGCGCTCCATGATGTCCCTCCGACCGCCGAAGGCCCCCACCGGCATGCCCCCGCCTATGACCTTGCCCAGGGTGGTCAGGTCCGGCCTGACCCCGTAGTGGGCCTGGGCCCCGCCCAGGGCGACGCGGAAGCCGGTCATGACCTCGTCGAAGATCAGCACGACGCCGTGCCGGTCGCAGACCTCCCGCAGCCCCTCCAGGAAGCCCGGCACCGGCGGGATGCAGTTCATGTTGCCGGCCACCGGCTCGACGATGATGCAGGCGATCTGGTCGCCGATCTGGGCCAAGGTGTCGCGGACCTGATCCAGGTCGTTGTAATTCAAGGTCAGGGTCAGCTCGGCCAGGGCGGCGGGGACCCCGGGGGAACTCGGCTGGCCCAGGGTCAGGGCCCCGGACCCGGCCTTGACCAGCAGGGAGTCGGAGTGGCCGTGGTAGCACCCCTCGAACTTCACCAGCTTGTCCCGCCCGGTGAAGCCGCGGGCCAGGCGGATGGCGCTCATGGTCGCCTCGGTCCCGGAGCTGACCATGCGCACCAGGTCCATGGAGGGGACCAGCTCGCAGACCCGGTCCGCCATCTCCGTCTCCAGCTCCGTGGGGGCGCCGAAGGACAGGCCGCGGTGGATGCGGTCGCCCACCGCTTCGAGCACGTCCGGGTGGGCGTGGCCCAGGACCATGGGGCCCCAGGAGCCCACGTAGTCGATGTAGCGGTGGCCGTCGGCGTCGAAGACATAGGGCCCGGCCGCGCTGGAGAAGAAGACCGGGTCACCGCCGACCCCGCGGAAGGCCCGCACCGGCGAGTTCACGCCCCCAGGGATGTGGCGCTGGGCGGCGGCGAAGAGGTCGTGGGAACGGGTCATGGGTGCGTCCTAGGGCATGGGTGGATCGAAGAGCCGGGCATAGGCCCGGGCCGCGGCGGCGGGGTCGGGTCCGCCGAAGACCCCGCTGACCACGGCCAACAGGTCGGCCCCGGCGGCGATCAGGGCGGCGCCATTCTCTGGAGTTATGCCGCCGATGGCAACCAGCGGCAGGCGGATGCAGCGCCGGGCCCGGCGCAGCAGGTCGGGGTCCGCACGCACGGCGCCGGGTTTGGTGCTGGAGGGGAAGAAGCTGCCGAAGGCGACATAGTCCGCCCCCTGGGCCTGGGCCGCTTGGGCCAGGTCGAGGCGGTCGTAGCAGGACACCCCGATGACCGCCCCGGGGCCAAGCAGGTCGCGGGCGGCGGCGATGGCGCCGTCCTCCCGGCCCAGGTGGACCCCGTCGGCCCCGACGGCCGCGGCCAGGGCCGGGTCGTCGTTGATAATCAGCGGTACCCCGGCGGCCCGGCAGGCGGCGACCAGGGCCAGCGCCCGGTCCAGGTGCCGGGCCGGGTCGGCGGTCTTGTCCCGGTATTGGATCATCCGGGCCCCGCCGGCGATGGCCGATGCTACGGCGGTTGCGTCGATCTGGTCCGGGGTGATGGCATAGAGGCCGCGAAGTCCGCTCATGGGCCGGTGCTCGGGTCGGCGTCCAGGGCAAACAGGCGGTTGGGGGTGAGCTGGCAGCGCCCGGTGCGGCGTGCCCGGGACAGGGTCTCCCAGGTGTAGGCCTGGGCCTGGGCGACGGCCTCGGGGACCGCCATCCCCAGGGCCAGCCGGGCGGCCACGGCGCTGGCCAGGGTGCAGCCGGAGCCGTGGTACTCCCCGGGCAGGCGCGGCCAGTCCCAGGCGGCGCGGGTCCCGTTGCGGCCATAGAGGCGGTTGGTGACCTGCTCCCCAGGGGCGTGGGTCCCGGTGATCAGCACCCAGAGGCAGCCCAGGCGCAGCAGGCGCTCGCCGCAGTCGTCCGGGTCGGCCGCCATGCTCAGGGTCCGGGCCTCCGGGAGATTGGGGGTGAGCACCGTGACGGCGGGGAACAGGCGCTGGCGCATCTGGTTGCACAGGGCCGCGTCGGCCACCGACTGGCCGGTCCCGGTGGCCAGCACCGGGTCCAGGACCACGGGCAGGTCCGGGTGGTCCTGGAGTAGCCCGGTCAGGACCTTGACCATGGCGGTGCTGCCGAGCAGGCCGACCTTGACCGCCGTCACCCGGGCATCCTCCAGCAGCAGGCGGCACTGCTCGTCCACCTGGGCGGGTGGCTGGGGCCAGAGCCGACGCAGGCCGCAGGTGTCCTGGGCGGTCAGGCAGGTGATGACCGACAGGGCCTGGGCCCCGGCGGCGCGAATGGCCTCGGCGTCGGCGCCGATCCCGGCCCCGCCACTGGGGTCGTGGCCGGCGGCGCAGAGCACGGCGGGGATTCTCGGATCGGGCTGCATCGGGTGCTCCATCGGGGACAAAGTGGCGCCGGGTCGGCGCCGGGACCGGTCGGCGCGGTAGAATGCGCGGCTAGCGCCAACCAAGGGGGATGGCGTCCGCCCGGCGATGTTAGCCGAACTGAGGTAATAACCGATGAAGACCTACATGTGCGTCATCTGTGGCTTCGTATACGACGAGGCCAAGGGCTCGCCCGAGGAGGGCCTGGCCCCCGGGACCCGCTGGGAGGATGTGCCGCTCAACTGGCGTTGCCCTGAGTGCGGGGCGGGCAAGGACGACTTCGAGATGGTGGAGGTTTGAGCTGCGCTAAGGCCGATTGCGGTTGGCCTGCGACAAGGCTCCCATCGTCTACACTTCCGCTCATGTTTGACCTGAGCCCCTCAGCACCCGAGCCCGACGTGCCTGTCCGCAGCGAAATCGCGGACCTGGCGGTGGCCTTCTGTCGCTTGATCGAGTCCTCCGGCGTCCCGGACCTGCCCTGGCTGGCCCAGGTCGCCGACCTGCTCCCGCGCCTGCATGCCGCCGTGCTGTCCCGCGACCCGGGGTATGGCCTGGACGAGGAGCCCCTGGTGCTGACTCCGGACCTCGATGCCCGTTTCGAGCTTTTCACCCACCTGCGCGAGTTGCTCGGGGAGCGCGACGGGTATTGGCTGGAGTTTGATCGCACCGGCGATCACTGCGCCATGACCGGCAGCCTGGCCGACGACCTGACCGACATCTATTGCGAGCTCAAACACGGCCTGCGCGTCCACGAGCTGCACCCGCACCTGGCCGACGGCGACTGGTATCGGGGCTTCGCCGCCCACTGGGGGCAGCACCTGATCGACGCCGAACGCCACCTAGCCGCCCTGGGGGCCCAGGGCCGGCTGGACTGATCCATCCACCGCCGCCGCCGTCTCAGTGCTCTGGCGCTGAAACCTAGCTCAGGGCTATACTACTCCGCCTTTGTTGTCCCCCGGAGACCCTCCATGTTGAACGCCCTGACCGAAGACGACCTCACCCTGACCGCCCCAGCCCAGGCCAAGATGGGCGAGTTGTTCGAACAAGTGGACGACCGTGTCCAGGGCGTGCGCGTCTTCGCCACCCCCGGCGGTTGCAGCGGCATCAGCTTCGGCATGACCTTCGCCGATGCCATTAACGGCAATGACGGGGTGCGCGAATTCTCCAGCTTCAAGGTGATCGTCGATGACGGCACCCTGGCCTACCTGCGTGGCGTGGAAATCGACTTCGTCGACCGGGGCGACGGTCAGGCCACCTTCGTGTTCAACAACCTGCCCCCGGTCGGCGGCGGTGGCGGCTGCGGTTCCTGCGGCTCTTCCGGTTCTTCCGGCGGCGGCTGCTCCTGAGGCTGGACTGGGCCTCGGCGGGGCCCGGCACCGATTGACCCATACAGCGGCCAAGGCCGCTGTTTTTCTTGGCTTGCCAGGGCCCCCACGGGGGTCCGGGCCGGCGCAGTCCAAGGGGAAGGTTTGACATGACTCGCGTAGGCATAGTCGGCGGGACCGGGTACACGGGCTCGGAGTTGCTGCGCCTGTTGGCGCGCCACCCGGGGGCCCAGGTGGCGGCGATCACCTCGCGGGGTGAGGCCGGTACGGCGGTGGCCGATCTGTTTCCCCATCTGCGCGGCCGGGTGGACCTGCGCTTCCGCGAGCCGGACCCGGGCCTGCTGGCGGAGTGCGACCTGGTCTTCTTCGCCACCCCCAACGGCACGGCCATGAGGCTGGTGCCGGAACTGCTCGGACGCGGGGTCAAGGTCATAGACCTGGCGGCGGACTTCCGCCTCAAGGACCCGGCGGAGTGGGAGCGTTGGTACGGCATGCCCCATGCGTGCCCCGATCTGCTGGCGGAGGCGGTCTATGGCCTGCCGGAGTTGCATCGGGAACAGATCCGCGGCGCCCGGCTGATTGCCAACCCGGGTTGCTACCCGACGGCGACCACCCTCGGGCTGCTGCCGCTGTTGGAGGCGGGGGTGGTCGATCCGTCCTGGCTGATCGCCGATGCCAAGTCCGGGGTGAGCGGGGCCGGGCGCAAGGGCGAGGTGGGCATGCTCATGGCCGAGGTCGGGGAGAGTTTCAAGGCCTATGCGGTGGCGGGGCACAGGCACCAGCCGGAAATCCGCCAGAACCTGATGGCCGCCGCCCAGGGGCCGCTGCGGCTGACCTTCGTCCCGCACCTCTTACCTATGATCCGCGGCATCGAGGCGACCCTGTATGCGCGCCTGACCGACCGCGACTGCGACCTTCAGGCCCTGTTCGAGCGGCGCTACGCGGGCGAGGCCTTCGTCGATGTGCTGCCGCCCAGGTCCCACCCCGAGACGCGCTCTGTACGCGGCACCAACCTGTGCCGCATCGCCGTTGCCGAGCCCCTGGGGGACGGGGTGGTGGTGGTCCAGTCCGTCATCGACAACCTGGTCAAGGGCGCCGCTGGCCAGGCGTTGCAGAACATGAATCTGATGTTCGGCTACGCCGAGTCCACGGGACTCGAGGACCTCGCCCTGCTGCCCTGAGCACCCCCGTGAGCACCGCCGACGAACCCCAGGAGGCATCAAGGCCCTGCCATCGCGGGGTCTGGGTGGGGCTCTTGCTCGGGGCCGTGGTGCTGTCGCTTTCCGCGGCGGCCTTCTGGGGTGGCTTCCGAATCGGCGCACGCAGTATCGGGGATGGGCCGGCCGCGGCCATCGCGACCCTCCAGTTGGAGCGTGATGCCCTGAGCGCGGAGTTGGCGGAGGCGCGTCAGCAGGGCATCGCCTGCGAGCGGGGCCAGCAGATCGAGCAGGAGAAGGACCGCTCTGCCCAGGCCCAACTCAAGGCGGCCCAGGACGAACGACTGACCCTGGCCAAGGAGGTCTCCTCCCTCAAGCGCCTGATCCGCAGCGGCGGGCGCGGGGCTGTAGCGGTGCAGGATCTGCGCTTGGCGGCGGGCGAGGCGGCCCGGGAGTTCAAGTACAGCTTCACCGTCAGTCAGCTCATCGAGGGGGTCGGCGAGACCTCGGGGAGTATCGTTGTAAAGCTCGTGGGCAAGCAGGGCGGCAAGGCGAAGACCCTCGCCCTCAAGCAGTTGAAGGGGTCCCAGCCGACCCGCCTGGAGATGCGCTTCGACCACTTCCAGACCATTGACGGGCGCCTGGTCCTACCCGCGGGCTTTGAGCCGCAGACCTTCAGCGTCGAGATCGACCCGGCGGGGGACAAGCTGATCGCCAGCGTTGAGACCTTCCCCTGGCGGGTGGGGCCCTGAAGCCGGGCCGTTGCGTGGCTCGCCCTTGATCAAGCCCACCGACCGACCCATAGTATCCGCACGAACATCCTTGTCGATCCAACCCATGCAGGTGGCCCATGAACGCAGAAACCCTTCCCGCCTCCGACCTCGTATTTACCGCCGCGGCGGCGGCCAAGGTCGCGGAGCTGATCCAGGAGGAAGGTAACCCCGGCCTGATGCTGCGGGTGTACATCCAGGGGGGCGGCTGCTCCGGCTTCCAGTACGGCTTCACCTTCGATGAGGCGATCCAGGACGGCGACGCCGAGGTAGTCACCGACGGGGTGAAGCTGCTCATAGACCCCATGAGCCTTCAGTACCTGAGCGGCGCGGAGATCGACTACACCGAGGGCCTGCAAGGCGCCCAGTTCGTGATCCGTAACCCCAACGCCACGACTACCTGCGGCTGCGGGTCCTCCTTCGCCGTCTGATCCGCCCGGCGCGCTGACCGGTACTGGCGGCGCGCCCCAAGTTCCTCTCGACCGGCCCCCGTCCTAGCCCCGGCTCTCTGGGTGGGGGCCGGGTTGGGCGCGTCCTACTGAGGGGCGGAGGGCCTCGGGGTTCGGGGCGGCAGAGTCAATGGGATGATGTCCGGGTTAACCTTGGGCGCCGCAGTGGGGGCGGCCGGGGTCGGGTCGGGTCCCGGCCTGGGTTGCATGTAGAAGTAGTAGGCAGCGCCCGCTGCGGCGATGAAGAGCAGGGTCGCTGCCAGCTTCGGCCAGCCCCGACCGCCGCGCTGTTGCGGTTGCCCGTAGATGTCGCGGCTGCGCAAGTTGTAATCTTTCATGGCATTGGGTCGCTGGTGGCGGCTTGAGTCGGCCTGAGTCGGGGCCGCAGTTTAGTCGAGGCCCAGGCCGGCGGGAAGGCTGGCGCCGCCCCGGGCCCCGGCCGCTCCCGTTTGATCACGCCCTACATATGGCCCAACCCCGGGGCCGCCAGCCTGTGAGGATTCA
>DYRB01000061.1:0-7923 GCA_020718945.1 Lamprocystis purpurea
ACGCGAGTCCGTCGCGGCGAGGCGCCGCTCCCACGGGCACCGATCTGGCCCCCAAGTTTGCAACTGCTGCGGTTAGGTCCGGCTCAGGTCCGGCTCAGGTCCGCCGATAGGCAGTCCCGGTGAACTGGGCGATCAGGTCGTCGCCGCAGCGGACATCCACCGGATAGACCGCGGTGCGCCGGGTCAGGCTGACCTCCCGGGCCAGGGCCTCCAGGGTGTCGCCGACCCGGGTGGGGCGGAAGTAGGTCATGTGGGCGGACAGGGACACAGCGGTCGGGCCATGGGAGTTGCTGGCCAGGGCGAAGGCCGAGTCGGCCAGGGTGAACAGGAAGCCGCCATGGGCGGAACCCCAGTTGTTCAGGTGTTCGGGCCCGAGCCGGGCCTCCATGCGGGCGGCCCCCGGGGCCAGGATCTCCCCGCGAAGGCCGAGTGCAGTCATGAATGGATCGAGCGGGGCCTGCATGGTCGATACCCTTGGATGGCGCGGCGGCCGACCCGCCGCGGGCGCGGCAAGCCTACCAGGTCCCAGCGCGCCTGGCTCAGGGCAAGCGGTCCTGAAGCCCAGGGACCCGCACCCAGCGCCGGGTGCCGGGATCCAGGATCAGGCTCTCGGTCTCCCGACGGTTGACGCCCAGGCCCGGCGGGCGCAGGGCAATATGGACCCAGCCGGAGTTGGGTCCGCGGCGGGGGTCGCAGCACTCGCAGATGACCTGATCGAACTCGGGCAGGTGCTCGACCGCCCACTGGGCCAGGTACAGGGTCGATTTGCCGGGGATATCCAGGTCGCAGGCCCAGCCGGCGGTGTGTGGACTGGTGCTGATCCAGCCCTCGGGGCGGCGCCGGATGACCTGCTCCAGGGCCTGGCTGCGGTAGACGCTGTTGGGCGAGAAGCGGCCGAACTTGCCGCGAAGGCGTTGCATGACCTCCCGGGTCAGATACACGGCGGCCCGCAGGGTGGCGTCGTCGGGCAGAGGGTTGTCGATACCCAGCCGGTCGGCGATCTCGGAACGACACAGTTCGTAGACCCGGAAGTTCGGGGCAATCAGGTCCTGAGGTTCCAGGTCCGCCAGGCACAGTGCCTCGGGCGGGGTGTCGCGACGGTCGGTAGCCATGGCAGTCCCCCTGTGCGCTAGAGTGCTTGGCGGATATTGGCCAGCGCGGTGGCTACCGGGCCGGGCAGCAGGCTTCCCAGGTCGATGAGGAAGTCCAGGCCCTCCAGGACCGCGGCGATCTCCCCTGGGCTGGCACCACCCTGGAAGGCCGCCCTATACAGCCCGGTAACCTCCGCCTCGGCCTCCGCCGGGGGCGCCTCGCCCACCGGCGTAGTGAGCAACTGGGCCGTGGCGTTGTCCGCCACGGCCACGGCCAGGCGAAAACTCGGCTGCTCGGCGTTGCGCGCCGCGGCCAGGGCGCCCATACGCCGGCACCCGGCCGCCAGGTCGGCCCGCCAGTCCCCGTCCAAGGTCGCATCCAGCCCGGCCGCCAGGACCCGGGCGGCCACCCAATGGGGGTAGCGTTGGGCAGCCAGGCCAGCGGCGTCGCCCCGGTCCGCCCCGCCCTGACCCATCTCGGCCCCCGTCTCGGCCCCCGTCGCCCCCGTGCCCTCGGCGACCTTGTCCAAGGCCTGTCGATAGTAGGCGGCCATATTGGCCAGGGCCTCCAGCCGGCCGCGCGCCCCGGTGTCGAGCCAGGCCAGGCGTCGGCAGGCATTGCCCAGCAGGGTCAGGCGCTCCACCGTGGCGGCACGCCGGCAGACGGCCGCCAACTCGTTGATGGCCTCGTCGATCTGCTCAACCAGGGCCTGGCGGCGACCCTCCTTGTCCGGCCCCTCGGGTTGCCCGCGCAGGGCCTGCCACTGCTCCCCGGCCAGACGGACGCGAAAGGCATTGCGCTGCTCCAGGGCGCGCAGGGAACAGTCGCCCGTATCGGCGCGCAGGGCCTTATCCAGCCAGTTCACCGCCTCCGCGTAGGCGCGGGTCTCGCCCCAGGCCAGGCCGACCGCCGCGGCCACGTCGGCCCGCGCCAGCCAGACCTCCCGGCGGTCGTCCGGGATGGCGGCGAACAGGTCGTCGATGCCCTGGCGCAGGGCGGCCAGGGCCTCCGGGTCGTCGCCCCGGTTGCGGATCTGCATGCGCACCGACTCGGTGTGGTTGTACAGGTCGGCGACCAACTGGCCGGGGGCGTAGTAGCGCCGTGCCAGCGGGCTCAGGGGCAGGCACCCGTCGCCGCGCAGCCGGAAGCTGGGGTCGCCATAGCACTGGTAGGCGCCCCAGGTGTTCACGTCCGGGAAACGGGTCCAGACCTCCTCCCGGGCCGCCCGCACCGCGGCGCCGAAGGGCACCCCGTCGAGCAAGTGCGCATAGAAGGTCTCGGCGAAGGCGCGGGCGGCCGCGTCGTCCACGGCCCAGCCTGCCGCTACCACCGCCTTGACCCCCATGCGGATGAACTCCACGGCCAGGTTGGCCGCCAGACGATTGTGCTGCGGTGCGACCTTGGGGCCGGTCTTGCCCAGGTGGCAACAGTTGATGAAGACCAGCTCCGGCACCCAGCGCATCTGGCCTATGTCGCCGGGGGTCAGCAGGGTGTCGCGGCCTATGACCATGCCCGACAGGGGTCGCGACCCGGCCGGCCCGGGGAGCGGGTAGTCGTGCACGCCGTGGCCGGCCAGGTGCAGGATGCGCCAGGCGTCCTTGTGCAGGCCGTTGAGGATGACATCGGGCCCCTGGTCGATGATGTCCAGGACCCGGTAACCGCGTTCGCGCAGCACCTGGGCGACCCGTTCGGCCTCCTCCCTTGCCCCGCGCAGGTCGGCGAAGTCCGGCCAGCCGCCCAGGTCCGGGTTGCCGACCACCAGGGCCCGGGGTGCCACCGCATGGGCCGGGTGCGGTCGGAAGTCCTGGGCCTTGAGCTGGCGCACCAGCCCGGCGGCCACCGCCGGCGGGCGGCCGTTATGGCTCCAGCGGTCCTCCAGCAGTTCCCAGGGGAAGCGCGCCGAGGTCTCGTCCACCAGCACCACCAGGTCGTCCTGGCGTTGGGAGAGTTCCCGCAGCCGGTTGGGCAGGAGCATCTCGAACAGGGTCTTGGAGACCTCGGTGTTGGTCCGCTCGCTCTGGCAGGCCTGGGCGATGAAGGCATCGGCCAGGCGCAACTGGCCGCTGGCCAGGGTGACCTCGGCCCGCGCCCGGTCGGTGGAGGCGATGAAACGCAGTACGTCCGCAGGGGTCTCTTCGATGATCTCCAGGCGCTGCCACCAGCCGCTGGGACCGTCCCCGCGCAGCCGACGCAGCCCGCCCTCGCCCTCCTCCAGGGTGCGCCCAGGCCAGGCGAACCGGCCGGCCAGCTTGCCGTCCCGCAAGGCCTCGTCCAGGGCCTCGGCGGCGGCGATGGCGATGTCCAGGTGCAGCTCCAGGAACTCCAGGCGGTCAACGACCACGCGGCGATCCAGGTCGGCCTCCGCCAGCCGGTCGGCGGCGGCCAGGGCCCCGCGCAGTATGGCGTCCACGGAATCGAAAACCGTCAGGCCCCCAGCACCAGACCCCACCAACAGGCAGGTCAGGGCCGCGGAGCGTACCCCCTGGGGGTCGCCGAAGCGCGCATCCGGGCATGCCTCGATGCGCAGGGCATAGGCGAGCAAGGCGTCGCGGACCCCGGCCTCGATGACGCCCGGGGACAGCTCGCCGACCTGGCCGAGCCCGATGACCACGGCCCCGCCGGGTCTGCCGCTGGGGCTCGGGTTGAGGTACAGGGCCTGGGTCCCGGCCCGACCGGGGTAGAGCCCAAGGACCAGACCCTTGGCGAGCGCCCCGCCCAGGTGCTCGTCCAGGGACCTCTCGGCATTGACCAGGACGTCACCCTGGTAGTGGCCGACCAGGACCGGGTGGCGGGCGTAGGCGAGGTTGCCGTGGCGCACACCGATCTGGATGACCGGGGCCGCGGGCTCGTCCATGCCCTCCCCCGGGGGCAGCCCGGGGCCGAAGCCCAGCGCCGCCACCGCCGCCGGGTCCGGGATATCGTCCAGGGGCGGGGCCGCCGGGAGGGGGAAGGTTGCACCCAGCGCCGCGGCGTCCCGGGACCGCGCCGGCGGCGTCTGGGGCAGGCGGCTGGTGGTCCCGGTGGCGAGCAGGTCCAGGTAGGCCGGGAAGGCCGCCTTGGAGGTGCACAGGGCGTCGTGGGCCGTGTCGGCCAGATACCAGACCGGGACCCCGGGCAGGGCCCCGGAGGCCCAGGTCACGGTCCCGTCGCCCGCGGCGGTGGCGCGGAAGCCCAGGCGCTTGCGCCCGGCCAGGTGCGACTCCTCATAGGGCGTCAACTCGTAACCGGCGACCGTGACCGGCTGGCAGCCGGCCACATAGACCAGGACCCGCGGGTCCGGCAAGGTCCGGCGCAGCAGGGTCCAGGTGTCGCGGGTCTGGCGCAGGGCGGCGGCGGCGGCGGTGGACCAGGCCGCCCCCAGGTCGGCCTTGAGGTCACGCCAGAACTGGGCACGGGCCAGGTCCGGGGCGTCCGCGTCGCAGGGCAGCAGTTCCAGCAGGCCGGGGAAATCGCGCACCAGATCGACGATGCCGTCGCTGCCCCGGGTCAGGTCCAGCAGGCTCAGCTTGGCCAGGGTCGGATTGGTCCCGGTGAGCCAGCGCAGGGCCTCCCAGGACCCCTGGTTGGGGGTGCCCAGCATGAGCAGGCGCGACTCGGGCAGGGCCAGGATGCGCCGCCACACCGCCGCCCCAGCACCGCCATCGGCGATCATGGCCCGCACCACCAGGCCGCCCATGGAGTGGGCCACCAGGTGCACCGGCTGGGCGCTAGGTTCCACCGCCGGCAGCCAGGTCTCCAACTGCCGGGTCAACTCGGCGGCGGCGTCGCGCACCGACAGGCGCCAGTCGTAGGGGAAGACCTCCACCCGATGGCTGGCGGCCAGGAAGTCGATCAGGGGACCGTAGAAGCTGTCCAACAGCCCGGTGGCCCGGACCTGGGCGCCCTGGTCGCGACGCAACCGCCCCAGTTCGCCGCGCATCAGGGCCCAGTAGTCCAGCCAGACGTCCCTGCCGTCCGCGCTCAGGGCGCTGCCCATGGTGCCGGGCAGCACCACCGCCAGGGGCCGGGGACGTCCAGACCCCCGGCCCGGTCGCTGGGCCCCACGCCGCAGCGGGGCCTCGTGGGGGGCGGTCTCGATGGGACCGAATCCGGCATCGGCCCCGTCCAACCGGGTCAGGGCAGCGGTCAGCCAGCCCAGGCTCAGCTCGTTGCGGAAGTAGTTGAAATGGGTGACCGTCGGACCCTGGTGACGGCGGAAGCGGGCCCCGCCCCTGGGTCGGCGCAGCCCGCCGAGCATGGAGCCGGTATTGACCACCAGGTCGTGGTCCGCCCCATAGAACCAGTCGGCGGCCAGCAGCTTGATCTGGCCCCAGGTCGAGTCCCCCTCCGCGTCCCCGGCAATCACCGACAGGTCAGCGGTGGTCACCAGGTCCGGGTGGTTGAGCAGCCGGGTCAGGGCCGAGCCCGGCATCATGGCCTCCAGGCCCGGCAGGGTGCGCGGATCGGTGCGTTCCTTGACCACCGCCAGCAGGAAGTCCAGGGCATCGCCCAGCAGTTCCGGCACACCCAGATAGCCCAGCACGGACAGCCAGCGGTCCAGGCGCCCGGAGGCCAGGGTGGTCCCCCGGGCCGGGCAGGCGACCCGCACAAAGCGGCTCACCTTGGGCTTGGATTGGTCGAGCAGATCCCGAAGTTCCACCAGGGCCTTGCGGTCCTCCCCATAGGCCTGGCCCAGCCCCTTGGCCGCTTGCGGGTCCAGGGGGCTCAGCCCCAACTGGGGGGCCACGGTGCGATCAGCGTCGAACAGGGCCCTGATGAGATCGGGCCGCAACGGGTCCCGGTCGCGGTCCCGCTCGGCCAGGCACAGCAGTTCCCCCAGCATGCCGCCGCGGGAGTGGCTGACCAGGTGCAGTTCGGCCCCAGCGGGCAGCAGCCTGGCCAGGTCCCGGGCATTGACCAGGGGGCTCTGGGTCAGGCTGCGATGCTCGAAGGCGTAGACCCGGGTCCCGTAGCGGGCCTTGAGGGCCGCCCGCGCCGCCCGGCCGGCCTTGTTGTCCGCGGCCCACAGGGCACCGAAGGACCCCTGACAACTGGAACCTGTGCCATGGAGAAAGACCAGGCAGGGCCCGGGGCCCTCTGGGATGGCAGTGGCGGGGACCAGGGCGAAGGGGTCGTCCAGGGTGCAGGCGTAGAGCCCGGGCTCGCGGCCGAGCTGGTGCCCCTCCAGCCATTCCCCCAGGGCCCGGGCCGTCATGCCCTTCAGATCGACCCCGAACACCTCCAGGGTCTGGATCCCCAGCCCCAGGGCGCCGCGGGTCCCGCCCCCCGCCCGCGCCGGGGGCCCCAGCTCCAGGTCCCAGGCAGTCTCGCCGCCCCGGGCCTGGGCTGCACGGCCGCGCTCGCGCAGCAGGTCGTCGGCCCGGGTCCAGAGGCTGAAGCCATTGGCCAGGGTGACCCTGACCAACTCGTCGGCGGCCAGGTCGCAGATGGCCCCGCCCCGCTGGCGGCCACTGCCGGGGGTCAGCCGACGGGGGGCGCTGATCCCGACCTGCCGGGTCTGGGGTGCCGCGATCTCCTGCACGTCGCCGCGCACGCGGTAGATCCGATTCGATGCCATGGTCGTTGTCCTTGGGTGGGGAGGATGGATGGACCGGCAGGGGCCCCGCCGGTCCGATCCGCACCTAGACCTAAGCGAAGACCGCGAAGCGACGGGCGGTGGCGGTACCCAGGATCTGCGGGGTCTGGGGCAGCCGGTTGCTGGGCAGGTACTCGCGCACGGCGTTGAACCAGGCGTCGTAGTTGACCGGGCTACGCTCGCGCAGGGTCTTCAGGGCATAGTAGGTGAAGGCCCCGTTGGGACGGCCCTGGAAGCTGGTGTCGTAGGAATACTCGGTGTCCTTGCAGCCGGACAGCAGCAGGTCGCCGCCGCTGCGCCGCAGCCCGCTCACCAGGCGGGGGGTATCCGCCCCGACCCTGGGCAGTTCCTCCGGCGACATCCAGGCCTCCAGGGGCAGGAAGCGGGCCCGCGGCCCGCCTGGGTCCAGGTCGTCCTCCTTGCCGCGGATGACCGAGCCCGAATGGCAACTGTCGGAGAGGAGCAGGATGCGCACCCCGGCCGCCCGGGCAGCGAACAGGGCGCCGATCTGGTCGTCCAGCAAGGGCCCCTTGGTCCCGATGTCATAGGGGCAGAGCCCCTCGTCGCGGCCGTCGGGCTCGTCGCCGGAACTGTCCGGGACCCAGGTCCCGTGACCCGAGTAGGTAATCACCAGGGTGTCGCCGCTCCGGGCGGCACCGATCAGGGCGGTGATGGCGGCGACCATGGCGGCCTTGGTCGCCTGGGCGTCGATCAGGGAACTCAGGGTGAAGCCGCGGCGGGTCAGCTCCGCCGCCCAGTCCCGGGCGTCGTTGACGCAACCGGCCAGATCATTGGCGGTACCGGGGTAATCGTTGATGCCGATGCAAAGCGCCTTCTTGGTCATGGGATCAGGTCTCCATAGATGCCGTTGAGTCTACGCAGGGGACCGGGCCGACCCCGGTCTCAGGCGGCAACTATAGGGCAGGATCGGGGTTTCGGCAGGGTCATCTCCGTGACCATCAGGATCGCCATCAAGGGGGCATGGGTAGTCCCGGCCAGCATGGCCCCCATGCCGACCACCGCATAGGCGCTGGGCGGGGCCGTGCCGACGGGCAGGACCGCCTGGACCAGGGCGCCGAACAGGGCCCCGAGCAGGGCCCCGACGAACAGCGTCGGGGTGAAGGCCCCGCCCACGGCCCCGGAGCCGTGGGCCCAGCACCGGCAGCCGCGGGCGGCGCGGCGGTGTCAGGTCCAGGCGGCATCAGCCCTGGGGGGACCGGGGCGAGTTCCGACGCCGGCGGGGTCGGTTCCGGGGT
>DYRB01000061.1:8023-11092 GCA_020718945.1 Lamprocystis purpurea
TCAGCCCTGGGGGGACCGGGGCGAGTTCCGACGCCGGCGGGGTCGGTTCCGGGGTTGGCTTCGGTACGGGCTCCGCCCCCGCGGTGCCCTGGACCTCCGCCGGCTGGGTCGGGGCTGGCGTCGGGGCCGGTGTGGGGGCTGGCGTCGGGGCCTCGTCCGCCGGGGCCGGGGCTGGGGCGGCGGGGCAGTTCAGCGGGCCGCCAGCGCGGCGGTGGGCCGCCCAGTCCCTGCCCTGCTCGGCGAGGGTCCGCCGCGCATCCATCGGGTCCAGGGCGGCGACCCGTTCGACCGGCGGCAGGCGCAGCAGGGCCCCCGCAGGGCCCCGTTTACATTGCCCGGGGGTGTGATAGCGTCCGGGTTGGCCGCCAACAGGGCCAGCAGGGTCTGGTCCCGCTCCAGCTTGGCCCCTGGATAGGCCCGTCCGGCGATCTGCCACAGGGTCTCGCCGGAGCGCACCGGGCCATAGGTCTGCCCCGCCCCCGTCGCCCAGGCGGGGCCTGCGGCGCACAGCAGCAGGGCGGCGAGGAGGGGTCGGGTCCTGCGGGTCAGCATGGGTGCGACGGATTCATGGCTGGGCGGGCACAACGGCCAAGGGGCTAGGGTCGGACCGCTGCCGGGTGCTCGACAACGCGCCGAGTTCTCTGGAGAATCCGAGCGGACCTAGGCCGCCATTCTAAGGCGCCAAGGGGCCCCGAGGCCCCACGAATTCTGCTGCGGAGTGGCACCGATGATGACTGACACCAGCGCCTCCCCATTGGCGCCGACCAGCCGGCTGGCGCGTTTCGCCCCCGGGCTGGCGGCACTACTGGGCTACCGTCGTGCAGATCTGCCCCACGACCTGGTCGCCGGCCTCTCGGTGGCCGCGGTGGCCCTGCCGGTCGGCGTCGCCTATGCCCAGCTCGCCGGCTTCAACCCGGTAGTCGGTCTCTATGCCAGCATATTGCCGCTGGTCGCCTATGCCCTGTTCGGCACCTCGCGGCAGCTCATGGTCGGACCCGATGCCGCAACCTGCGCCCTGGTCGCCGCGACGGTGGCCCCGCTGGCCAGCGGTGACGAGGGGCTCTATCTATCCCTCTCGGTCGCCTTGGCCGCCCTGGCGGGGCTCTTCTGCATAGGCGCGAGCTTCCTGCGCCTCGGGGCCCTGGCCGACTTCCTTTCCAAACCCATACTGGTGGGCTTCCTCAACGGCATTTCGCTCTACATCATTTCCGGCCAGATTGGCAAGCTGTTCGGCTTCTCCATCGAGGCCGAGGGCATAGTCCCCAAGCTAGTGGAGCTGGCAAGCAAGTTCGGGCAGACCCACTGGCCGACCTTGGCAGTGGGGGCGGGCACCTTCGCCGTGCTGGCGCTCTCGGCACGGCTCCTGCCACGCCTGCCCGCGGCCCTGGTTGGGTTGGTGATCGCCGGGGCCGTCGTGGCACTGCTCGGGCTGGACGGCCAGGGCGTCGCCGTGGTGGGCGCGGTGCCGGCCGGTCTGCCGGAACTCAGGCTGCCGAGCGTCCCGCTCCACCTCATCGATGACCTGGCGGGCGCGGCGGCTGGCCTGGCACTGGTGAGCTTCTCCAGCATGATGCTGACGGCGAGCAGCTTCGCCGCCAAGAACCGCTACGAGATCAACGCCGACCGTGAATTCGCCGCGCTCGGGGCGGCGAATCTCGCCGCCTCCCTGTCCCAGAGTTTCGCCATCAGCGGGGCGGACTCCCGCACCGCCATGGCGGACGCCTCGGGTGGACGCAGCCAGGTCACCGGTCTGGTCGCAGCCGCCGCCGTCGCCCTGGTCCTGCTGTTCCTGACGGACCTTTTGCGTTATGTGCCGATTGCCGCCCTGGGCGCTGTGCTGATCAAGGCATCCTTGTCCCTCCTGGATCTCAAGACGCTCCGCGAGCTCTACCGCTTTGATCGACGGGAATTCATCTTGTCGCTCCTGGCAACCTTTGGGGTCATCTGGGTGGGCGCAGTACAGGCCATCCTCGTGGCCGTCATCCTGGCCCTGCTTCGCTTCGTGCAGTTGACCTCAAGGCCAAGGGTCGAGATCCTCGGCAAGGTCGAAGGTCTATCGGGTTTCCACTCGGTCACCCGTCATCAGGAGACGAAGACAGAGCCCGGCCTGCTGATGTTTCGATTCAACGGGCCGCTGGTATTCTTCAATGCCCCGTATTTCAAGCAGCAGGCCCTGGCCGCCATCGCCGCGGCGGGTCCGAATCTCAAGTGGTTCGTGCTCGATGCCCTGCCGTTGACGCAAATAGATGCCACCGGCTACGACGCGGCGGATACCGTTGCGCGGGCGCTTCGGGAGCGAGGCGCAGAGTTGGTGGTGGCCGGACGAAAGACCGAGACGGCCGAGTGGTTCGGGGCCAAGGGTCTGAAGCAGGACATTGTCGCGAGTCGACACTTCCCGACCCTGAGGGCGACGGTGAGTGCCTATCGGGAGCGATTTCCAGCGGGGCCTGCCGGGAATGACCCCCGTTGACGCGCCCTAGAACGGTATTCGATGTGCTGGAGAGGGGCGCGACCACAGTCGCGGCCATCCCGGACCCGTCAACCGCCGCCCTGTTCTGGCCACCCTTTCTAAGAAAGGCAGTTGAGCCGCAAATGAACGCAAATGGACGCAAATAAGCAAGCGTCCAGCAGGCCGGCGGACGAGCACTGCCCCGGGTCTGAGGCGCAGGGCCGGTCGTTCAGGGTCAACGGCCTGCGCGACCGCGCCTTGCTGATTGAGGACGACCTGGCCGGGACCTGGTTCCTCCCACCCCTCGCCGCCCGGTATCTGCGCCGGGTGCGCCCTGAGGCGGTGACCGCGACCGGGGAGCGCCTCGCCGACCGGGCCCTGGCCCTGGCCCAGGAGAACGGCTACCAGCAACACGACCGCTTCCCGGCCCTGGAGGCCGCCTGGCCCGAGGTCGCCGCGGCCCTGCCCATCCTGCTGGCGGGGGACAACCGGCGGCTGCAAGGTTTCTGCGATGCGATGCAGACCTTTCCCAACTTCTCCGGCCGCTGGGACGACTGGCTGGCCCTGAGCCTGGCCGCCGAGTCCAGGGCCGAGGCGGCAGGGGATCACCTGATCGCCGG
>DYRB01000062.1 GCA_020718945.1 Lamprocystis purpurea
CGCCATCTATCAGGACGGCTGGCTTGCCGGCACCGTTCACAAGGCGCCGTGGGAGCAAGTGCCCCGTGCGAAGCTGGCCGATGACAAGTGGGAGCTCTACGACACGACCAAGGACTTCAGCCTCGTGAACGACCTGGCCACGAACAACCCGGGCAAGCTCACAGCGATGCAGCAACTCTTCATGGAGGAGGCCACCAGACATCGCGCGCTACCAATTGATGACCGCAGCGTCGAACGGGTCAATGCGGCGAGTGCCGGCCGGCCGGACCTGATGGCAGGCCGCACCTCACTCACGCTCTCGGAGGGCATGGACTCGATGAGCGAGAACGTCTTCATCAATATCAAGAACCGGTCGCACTCCATCACCGCGGACCTGGTGATTCCCGAGGGCCGTGCGAATGGCGTGATTCTGGCCCAAGGCGGCCGCTTCGGCGGCTGGAGTCTGTATCTCCAGGACGGCAAGCCGACCTATTGCTACAACTTCATCGGGCTTGAGCAATACAAAGTGCAAACCCCGGACGCGCTGCCGCCGGGCAAAGCCACCATCCGCATGAACTTCGACTACGACGGCGGCGGGGTTGGCAAGGGCGGTATCGCCACCCTGTTGGTCAATGGCGAGAAGGTGGCCAGCGGCCGGATCGAACGTACGCAAGCGATGATCTTCTCTGCTGACGAGACGGCGGGCGTGGGCATAGATGACGCCACGCCGGTCACCAGCGACTACAAGGAATACGACAACGGCTTCACAGGCAAAATTCTCGAAGTCACCGTGGATGTGCAGCCCATCGGGGCTGCCGTCAAGGCCGAGGAGGATTCGGCCGAGCGCTTGCAAATGAAAAGGGCCCTGGCCGACTAAACGATTGGGAATCACGCGGGCCAGTCTGCTGGCCAGTCCGGCACGGGCCGGCCCGCGAATTTACTGGCCCCAGCTTGTTGAAGTAGTTGCTCAGCACGCCGGCGTGCCATCATCGCATCGACCCCGACTTGCTGCTTCCCGCGCTGAGGTGACACTCATCGTTCTCGGGCGCGTGGCCGAAATTGGCCGAACTGGAGAAGATTCAATGAAGGCAGAGTTCGACAAGGTGATGACAGCATGCTTCTTTCCCAAGGCTTGGATGCTCGCGCTCTGCGCTGGGGTCTTGGCCGCCGGCCCCTTCAACGCAAACGCCGGGGCGGACGCCCCCCTCGCTGGCTACGACTGGGAATACAGCGCCTCGATTTACCTGTGGGGAGCGGGGATCAACGGCACGACCGCCGGTGGGGCGGACGTCACCGTCGGCTTCGACACCCTGATCGAAAACCTCAACATGGCCTTCATGGGCAGCTTCGAGGCGCGCAGGGCTGGGTGGTCGCTGCTGGCCGACCTTGTCTACCTCAATGTCGGGGCCAACGATAGCGGCAAGGTCCCCGTACCCATCGCTCTCGGATCGACGGTCGACGTCGGCGTCAGTGCGGGCGTCAAGACCAAGGGTTGGCTGCTGAATCTGATCGGTGGATACAGCCTGTGGCGCACGCCCCAGGCCGAGCTCGATGTGCTGGCCGGCGCCCGCTACCTGGATCTCAAGCTTGACTTCGGTCTGGGCCTCGGCGTCGGACCCTTCGCCGCATCACGCGAGTTCTCCGCATCTGACGACGTGTGGGACGCCGTCATCGGGATCAAAGGTCACGCCGACCTGAACCCAAGATGGTACTTTCCCTACCACATCGACGTCGGGACCGGGGAATCGGATCTCACCTGGCAGGTATCCGCGGGCCTGGCCTACCGGTTCAACTGGGGCGATGTGGTGCTGGTCTACCGGCACATCGAATGGGACTTCGGCTCAGACAGCCAGGTCGACGACATCAGCTTCAGCGGTCCCCTGTTGGCCGCGAAGCTCCGGTTCTGACGCGGGCGGTTCCGGGTCAGGCGTCGGTTGGTACCGCAGGCCAGCGAGGGCCTAACGCGGCCTTTATGACCACCCACGCCGGGATGACCGGTGAGGCGTTTGAGAGGACCGTCGCGGAGTGGATCGGCAGCGCCCGCCATCCCCGCTTCGCTCACCCCTACACGGCGATGGCCTGTCAGCCGATGCGGGGGCACTTGGACTACCGAGGGCCAACGGCTTTTAGGACGGCCTTCATCCTCCCTGGCGGCGGTGCGGACCTCTGGGTCCCTTGGCCGAGCGCGTCGACGGGATTCCCCTGGGAGCAGGTGATCGGCTCCGAGATCGGGGAAACGGGCCATGCTCAAATCGTTCGATCTGTCGTGCTGAGGGACCGCTCCTGGCCGACAACTGCGGTTAGCTACCCGGATACGACCAGGAACCGCGTGGTCTGCAAGTATCGGCAGCAGCGGTGGACGAATCCAGCAGGGTCTGCGCGGATTACTCCGGGAAGGTGCTGTGGGATGAGGTGAGCGGCGGCCCTGCTCGTGCTTGCCCTGCCCGATCTGCGGCGCCCCTCCCCGCCGGCTGCGGCTCACTCGGGCCCGGCGTCGCAGTCCCAGGCCTTGAGCTTGCGCTCCAGGGTCTTGCGCGAGACCCCAAGGCAGCGGGCCGCCTCGGACTTGTTGCCGCCCGCGACCTCCAGCACCCGCAGGATGTGGGCCCGTTCCACCGCAGCGAGCGACAGGTCGCGGTCGCCCTCCTGGGGCGCCTGACCCGCCTCGGGCTCGCAGATACAGCGCCCGGGGCGGCGGCCGAGGAGCAGGCTGCGCTCGATGACGTTGCGCAGCTCCCGCACATTGCCGGGCCAGGCATAGCGCCGCAGCTCGTCCAGATCCCAGGGGTCCCATTCGGGCGCCGGTAGGCGGAGCTCCGCCGACAGTCGCTCCTGGAAGTGGCGCGCCAGCGGAATCACGTCCTCTCGCCGTTCCCGCAGGGGCGGCAGGCGCAGGCTCACCACGTTGAGGCGGTAGAACAGATCCTTGCGGAAGCGTCCGGCGCCCGCCTCCTGCGCCAGGGTGCGGTTGGTCGCGGCGATGATGCGCACGTCCACGGGCACCAGCTCGTTACCGCCCACCGGGCGGACCGTTCTCTCCTCCAGCACCCGCAGGAGCTTGGCCTGCATGAGGAGCGGCATCTCGCCGATCTCATCGAGGAACAGACTGCCCCCGCGGGCGAAGCAGAACAGCCCCTCGCGGGCCTGATGGGCCCCGGTGTAGGCGCCCTTGACGTGACCGAACAGCTCGCTTTCCAACAGCTCCGAGGAGACGGCGCCGCAGTCGATGGCAACGAAACCGCCGGTGCGTCCGCTGCGGGCATGGATCGCCCTGGCCGCCAGCTCCTTGCCGGTGCCGGACTCGCCCTCGATCAGGACGGTGGCGGGGGTAGGCGCGATGCGTTGGATGATGGCGCAGACTTCGCGGGTGGAGGCGCAGTCCCCCACCAGGCCTGCCAGGCCAGCTCCTGGGGCCTGGGTTCGCGCGACCTGGGGCGAGAACATGAGGGGATCGCGCCTGAGACCCCGGCCCTGGACCGCGCGCCGGGCGGCCGCCAGGACCTGGTCGACGGAAAAAGGTTTCGGGATGAAGTCGCAGGCGCCGGCGCGCAGGGCCCCGATAGCCCCCTGCACGTCCGGGGAGGAGGCGACGAGGATCAGCTCCATCCCGCGGCCCCGGGGGCCCAGGGCTTCGACCCAGACAAGCCCATCGGTACCGGACGGCCCCGTATCGGCAACCAGCAGGTCGAAGCGACAGCGACGGAGCAGGACCTCCGCCTCTGATCGGGTTGCAGCAGTCTCCACCAGGGCGAAGTGCCGGCCGAGGGTCCGCTGCACCAGGCCACGGAGGGCCGTCTCGGGTTCGAGAATCAGCACCGATGCCCCCGCCCTGGCCGGCGGGCGCAAGACGGTGGACAGTAGGGGGTCGGACACAGGCCCGCTCGCCAGGGGCTCCAGTTCCATGCCCGGGGGTTCTCAGCAGCGGGGCTGACGGAGGACAGCCATGTTCTTGATCTCAACCTACGATTTGGGGCATCGAACCCAAGTCCCGGCGGACTCTGGACCAGCGGAAGGCTCATTACGCCGAACAATGTAACCGATTGTCCAGTCAGAAGCGATCCGCAAGGACATTTTGTCCCACAACGAGCCCGTACCGGGCCAATTCGCCGCAACCGGAAGGCTGGCGGAACCGCTGAGATCAAAGGCGAGGCAGCGCCCGGGCGGGCCTGCCGGCCAGCGTGGTCGCACCTGCGGCCATTGGCACCCGAATTGCGTAGCGTTCACCGGCCGACGGCCCCGGCCACCGCCGACCGGGCCAAGAACTTGGAGCCAATACCTTGAACGACACTCGCAGCCCCCCACCCGGCCGCGACACGATCACGGGCGTCATCCTGGCGGGTGGCCAGGGGCAACGCATGGGCGGCCGGGACAAGGGCCTGGTCCCCTTCCGCGGTCGCCCGCTGGTCGCCTGGGTCATTGCGGCGATGACACCTCAGGTCGCAGTGCTGGTCATCAACGCCAACCGCAACCTGGATGCCTACGGGGCCCTCGGCTACCCGGTGATCCCCGACGGCCTCGAGGGCTTCCAAGGACCGCTCGCAGGTTTCGCCACGGCCATGGCCGCAGTCTCGACCCCCTGGATCGTCACCGCCCCCTGTGACGGCCCCTTCCTCGCCCCAGACTTGGTGGCGCGCCTGGGCGCGGCCCTGATCGGGGAGGGCGCAGAGATTGCGGTGGCAAGCGACGGCCAGCGCCTTCAGCCCGTCTACGCGCTGATCCCAGTCCGTCTGGCACCCAGCCTGCACGCCTTTCTCGCTGCCGGGGAGCGCAAGATCGACCTCTGGTACGCCCGCCACCGGGTCGCCCTGGCTGACCTCGGCGACCGCCCCGGAAGCTTCGCGAACGTCAACACCGAGGCGGACGCGGCCGGCCTGCAAGCGGAGTCGCCCCCTTGAGCACCGATTGCCCTATCCCCCTGCTGGGCTTCTGCGCCTACAGCGGTACCGGCAAGACCACCCTGCTGACCCGGCTCATCCCCCTGCTCAGGGGCGAGGGGCTGAGGTTGGCCGTGATCAAGCACGCCCATCATAGCTTTGACATCGATCACCCGGGCAAGGACAGCTACGCGCTGCGCATGGCCGGGGCCGATCAGGTGCTGATCGCCTCCAGCCGCCGCCTGGCGGTCATCAAGGAGCGGGCCGATCCGACTCGCGACCCGCAACTGGCCGAGGTCCTGCCCTGGGTCGTCGGGCATGAGTTGGACCTGATCCTGGTCGAGGGCTTCAAGCACGCCCCCATCCCCAAGATCGAGATCTACCGACCCGCCCTCGGCCTCCCGCAGATCCACCCGAGCGACCCCCATGTCGTCGCGGTGGCCTGCGACGCGCCCTTCCCGATGGCCCGAGACCTGCCTCTGCTCGATCTCGATCAGCCACTCCAGGTGCTGGGCTTCGTGCTTGGCTGGTTGAAGGTCAGCAGGACAGTGCCAGTCGCGCGCTCACAGGCCGTCGCGGGCGACAGGTCACGCCAGGCAGGGTCAGACTCCCCTGAAGTCGTCAAGACCGCCTAGACTGGTTTGGTATTTTGCATCGAGGCTATGCCGTGAGCAGATTGAAAGAGATCGGAGTGAAGGTCGAAGACGGCGAGGCGGCCCCCGCGGAATGGGGCAACGCCCTGCCCATACTGCACGAGGTCGGGCATGGCCTGCGCCAGTTGCGGGAGACCGGCGAGCCCACCGTCATCGATCTGCACGCCCTGCCCTTCGGGCCCGGCGACGAGGGCCGCCTGTTCGACCTGCTCGGCCGCGGCGAGGTCGAGGCACAGATCCAGGCCTTGGGCCCTACCCGCATCTGGGAGACCGGCTTCCCCGGTGTCTGGCTGGTGGACCACCGCAACACCGAGGACGAGCGCCTCGCCCTGCACATCGAGATTTCCAGCGTCCCCGAAATCCTTCGCTCCCAGCGGGAGGACATCGACGACGCTATAGTCCGACTCGAGGCCTGCATCGCCGACCCGGCGGGCACCTCGTAATCCATCCCCGACAACCGCGTAGGAGGGAGAATGGCTGCAAGAAAGACCCTGGGCGAGAGCCTGCGGGAACATGGGGTGTCGCGTCGCGGCTTCCTCAAGTTCTGCGCCGCCACCGCCTCGATGATGGCCCTGCCGCCGTCCATGGGACCGGTGATCGCCGCCGCCCTGGAAAAGGCGCGACGACCCTCCGTGATCTGGCTGTCCTTCCAGGAGTGCACCGGCTGCACCGAGTCGCTGACCCGCAGCCACTCGCCGACGGTGGAGGACCTGATCTTCGACGTCATCTCCCTGGACTACCACCACACCCTGCAGGCGGCCGCCGGCCACCAGGCCGAGGCGGCCCGCGAGCAGGCCATGAAGGACAACCACGGCGAGTACCTGCTCATAGTCGATGGTTCCCTCCCAGGTCCGAACTCGAACCCAGGCTTCTCCACCATCGCCGGCATCAGCAATTACGCCATGCTGCAAGAGGCGGTGGCGGGGGCCAAGGCGGTGGTCGCGGTGGGCACCTGTTCCGCCTTCGGCGGTCTGCCCGCCGCCGCCCCCAACCCCACCGGGGCCGTCTCGGTCATGGACATCGTCAAGGACAAGCCGGTGATCAACGTGCCCGGCTGCCCGCCGGTACCCATGGTCATCACCGGGGTGCTGGCCCAGTATCTGGTCTTCGGCAAGCTGCCGGATCTCGACGAGTACCACCGGCCGCTGGCCTTCTTCGGCCAGTCCATCCACGACCGCTGCTACCGCCGCCCCTTCTACGACAAGGGCCTGTTCGCCGAGTCCTTCGACGACGAGGGCGCGCGCAAGGGCTGGTGCCTGTACCGCCTGGGCTGCAAGGGCCCGAGCACCTACAACGCCTGCGCCACCATGCGTTGGAATTCCGGGACCAGTTGGCCGGTGGAGTCCGGGCACCCCTGCCTGGGCTGCTCCGAGCCCAAGTTCTGGGATGCCGGCGGCTTCTATGAACCGCTGTCCGCACCCCTGGGCACCCCGGGTAACACATTGCTGGCAGCCGGGGCGGCCGGTGTCGTCATAGGCGGCGTCGCGGCGACCCTGGCCAAGCACCGGGCGGCGACCGCCGTGGCCGAGCGGCAACCGGTCACCGTCGAAGAACTGGAGCAGAAGCTATGAGCGATCCGATGGGTTTTCTGCTGTGGGTCAAGGGCCCTGCCTTCAACTTTGCCCTGGCCGTCTTTGCCTTAGGGATGCTGGCGCGCCTGGTGGAGATCTTCATCCTCGGGCGCAAGACCAACTACGCCGAGGCCAAGGGCGGCGAGTGGGGCCCGGGCTTCAAGACCATGCTCACCCGCACCGTGGCGGACCCGGGGACCTTTGCCCGGGCGCCCTTCAACGTGGTGGTCGGCTGGATCTGGCACATCGGCTTCATCACCGCCCTGCTGCTGTTCATCCCCCACATCGAGTTGTTCCGGGGGGTCCTGGGCATCGCCTGGCCGGGGTTGCCCAACCCGGTGGTGGACGCGGTGACGGCCATCACAATCCTGGCCCTGGTGGCGACCCTGGTCCACCGCACGCAGCACCCGGTGAAGAAGCACATCAGCACCCCCGAGGACTATCTGGTGTGGACGGTGACCTTCCTGCCGGTACTGACCGGCTACCTGGCCTACCACCGCCTGGTCAACCCCTATCCCCTGATCCTGGGGCTGCACATCCTGTCGGTGAACCTGTTCCTGGTGGTGTTTCCCTTCACCAAGCTGACCCACGTCTTCACCGCCTTCATCGCCCGCTGGTACAACGGCGCCATCTTCGGCCGCAAGGGGGTACAGTCATGAGCGAGCTTTCATTGGAGCGCGGGCTCAATGCCCTGCGTGCAGAGATCGATGCCCCGGTCGCGGCCTTCTTCTCGAGCTGCGTCCACTGCGGGCTCTGCGCCACCGCCTGCCCCTTCTGCACCGAGACCGGGGACCCCAAGTACACCCCCATCCTCAAGCTCGAACCCTTGCGCCTGGTCTGGGAGTCCGAGTTCACCCTGTGGGGACGGATCAAGTCCAGCCTGGGCCTGACCCGTAAGGTCGATGACAAGATGCTGGAGGAGTGGGAGGAGTTGCTCTACGACTCCTGCTCCATGTGTGGGCGCTGTTCCGTGGTCTGCCCGGTGGGCAACGACCTCCAGTACATGATCCGCAAGACCCGCGAGGGTATGGTCGCCTCCGGCCACGCCCCGGCGGGCCTGATCGAGGCGTCTGCCCGGTCCATTCGCACCGGCAGCCCCATGGGCCTGCAATGGAAGACCCTGGCCGTACAGATCAAGCACGTCCAAGGCAGCACCGGCATCGAGGTCCCGGTGGACAAGGCCGGGGTAGATTATCTGGTGCTGCTGTCCTCCATGGAGGTCATCAACTTCCCCGAGTACCTCGAGGCCATCACCAAGATCTTCGACCATGCCGGGGTGACCTGGACCCTGAGCACCGACTGCTTCGAGGCGACCAACGCCGGTATCCAGATCGGCTCCAAGGACATCGCCGCCGAGTTGGTGGAGCGGGTGGTCAGCGCCGCGGTGAAGCTCAAGGTGAAGAACGTGATCAGCCCGGAGTGCGGCCACGCCTACACCGCCATCCGTTGGGAGGGCCCCAACCTGATCGGGCGCTCCTACCCCTTCCGGGTCTTCCACATCATCGAGGTGCTGGACGAACTGCGCGCCTCCGGCCGCCTGCAGACCGAGGGTAAAGAGAACGACCGCCTGTCCATGCACGATCCCTGCAACCTGGCCCGCAAGAGCGGCTGCATACAGCAGCAGCGCAACCTGATGGACTTGGTGGCCTCGGACTTCGTCGACCTCAAGGAGCATGGCGTCTACCAGTGGTGCTGCGGGGCCGGCGGCGGCGTGAGCAGCAACGAGCGGGCCGAACCCCTCAAGCTGGCGGCCTTCAAACGCAAGAAGGCGCAGATCGAAGAGGTCCAGCCCGAACGCATGGTCACCATGTGCGCCACCTGCCGGACCCAGCTCGAAGAGGGTCTGGAGGCGTTCAACATGGACATCCCCGTGGTCGGCCTGACCGAGATGATCGCCGATCATCTGGTCGACAAGGGCCCGGCCAAGGGCTGACGCGCGTCACCCGTCAAACTAGGGGCCTGAGCCCAGGCCCCGCTGGAGACCAGACACCATGAGTGAAAGTGCCACGACCAAAGGTGCCGCGAATCAACGCGTCGTCGTCGATCCCATCACCCGCATCGAGGGCCACCTGCGCATCGAGGCCCAGATGGACGGTGCGAACATCGCCCAGGCCTACTCCTCCGGGACCATGGTGCGCGGCATCGAGACCATCCTCAAGGGCCGCGACCCACGCGATGCCTGGGCCTTCGCCCAGCGCATCTGCGGGGTCTGCACCCTGGTGCATGGCATCGCCTCGGTCCGCGCGGTGGAGGACGCCCTCCACTATGACCTGCCGCCCAACGCCAACCTCATCCGCAACCTGATGATCGGCGCCCAGGATGTGCATGACCATGTGATGCACTTCTACCACTTGCATGCCCTGGACTGGGTGGATGTGGTCAACGCCCTGAGCGCCGACCCCAAGGCGACCTCGGCCCTGGCCCAGTCCATCAGCAGTTGGTCCAAGTCGTCCCCCGGCTACTTCGCCGACGTGCAGAAGCGGGTCAAGGGGTTCGTCGAGTCCGGCCAACTCGGCATCTTCGCCAACGGCTACTGGGGTCACCCGGCCTACAAGCTGCCGCCGGAGGCCAACCTGATGGCGGTCGCCCACTACCTGGAGGCCCTGGCCTGGCAGCGCGACGCCGCCCGGCTGCACGCCATTTTCGGCGGCAAGAACCCCCACCCCAACTTCGTGGTGGGCGGCGTGGGCAGCCCCATCGACCTCAACTCCGATTCGGCCATCAACTCCCGCAAGCTGGCCGAGGTGCAGACCATCATCTCGTCCATGATTCAGTTCGTAGACCAGGTCTATGTCCCGGACACCTTGGCCATCGCCGGCTTCTACAAGGACTGGGGCAGCCGCGGCGAGGGCCTGGGCAATTTCCTCTGCTACGGCGACCTGCCCGCCACGGGCAAGTCCGGGGACGCCTCCAGCCTGCTCTTCCCGCGCGGGGTCATCCTCAACCGCGACCTGAGCAAGATCCACGAGGTGGACCTGCACGACGACTCCCAGATCCAAGAGTTCGTCTCCCACTCCTGGTACGACTACCAGGGCGGCAAGGAGAAGGGCCTGCATCCCTATGCCGGGGAGACCGAGTTCAACTACGACGGGCGTGGCGGGGCCAAGGTCCCCTACCAGCAACTCAACGTGGACGACGGTTACTCCTGGCTCAAGTCGCCGCGCTGGAAGGGCCATTCGGTGGAGGTCGGACCCCTGGCCCGGGTGCTGCTGCTGTACGCCACCGGCCACGCCCAGACCAAGGAGCTGGTGGGCATGACCCTGAGCAAGCTCGACATCCCCGTCGAGGCCCTGTTCTCCACCCTGGGGCGCACCGCCGCCCGCACCCTGGAGACCAAGATCGTCGCCGACAACCTGCAGACCTGGTACGACAATCTGATCGCCAACATCAAGTCCGGCGACACCCAGACCTTCAACTCGGCCCTCTGGGACCCGTCCACCTGGCCCAAGCACGCCAAGGGGGCCGGCTTCATGGAGGCCCCACGCGGTGCCCTGGGACACTGGATCGTCATCAACGACGGCAAGATCGAGAACTACCAGGCGGTGGTCCCCTCCACCTGGAACGCCGGGCCGCGCGACCCCAAGGGTGTCCCCGGGGCCTACGAGGCGGCCCTGCAACACAATCACCAGCTCGCCGATGTGAATCAGCCCCTGGAGATCCTGCGTACCATCCACTCCTTCGACCCCTGCATCGCCTGCGCCGTGCACCTCACGGACCCCGAGACCGGACAGCAGATCGAGGTCAAGGTGACCTGACTGCAACCCCTGACCAGCGGGCGATCCCCACAGGGCCGTGCGAGTCCCCTCGCACGGCCCTTCTTTTTGGCTCTGTCTGCATTAGCTGTTGGGGATGGCCAAGTCATTGAAATGGCGGGTATTGCCGTGGGAGCGGCGCCTCGCCGCGACGGGGTGCTGGGCGAGCC
>DYRB01000063.1 GCA_020718945.1 Lamprocystis purpurea
GGGCCTTCCTCACCGGGGACCTGTTCAACCTGTTCGTCTTCTTCGAGATCCTGCTCATCGCCTCCTACGCCCTGCTGCTCCACGGGGGCGGGGCGGCGCGCACCAGGGCCGGGCTGCACTTCGTGGTGGTCAACCTGGTGGGATCGAGCCTGTTCCTGATCGCCGTGGGGACCCTCTACGGCATCCTCGGGACCCTGAACATGGCCGATCTGGCGGTGAAGATCGCCGCGGTCGGGCCCGACGACCTGGGCCTGGTGCGGGCCGCTGGGCTGGTGCTGTTCGGGGTCTTCGCCCTCAAGGCGGCCCTGCTGCCCTTCTCCCTGTGGCTGCCCGCCGCCTATGCCGCGGCCGGCGCCCCGGTGGCGGCCCTGTTCGCCGTCATGACCAAGGTCGGGGCCTACAGCATCCTGCGGGTGGACAGCCTGATGTTCAGCGCCGATGCGGGAGCCCGATCAGAATCGGCCGCCGGGCTGATCGGGCCCTGGCTTCTGCCCCTGGGCCTGGCCACCCTGGGCCTGGGTATGTTCGGCGTGCTGGGGGCGGATCGGCTGCGCCATCAGGTCGCCTATCTGGTCCTGGCCTCCGCCGGGACCCTGCTGGCCGCCTTCGGCCTGGGCGGGGCGGATGGCATCGCCGCCGGGCTCTACTACCTGCCCCACAGCACCTTCGCCGCCGCTGCCCTGTTCCTGCTGGCGGACCTGATCGCCCGTCGCCGCGGGTCACTGGACGACCGCCTGGACCCGGGCCCGGCCGTCCCAGGTGCCCTGACCCTGGGCGGGCTCTTCTTTGTCGCCGCCGTGGCGGTGGTCGGGCTGCCGCCCCTGTCCGGTTTCCTCGGTAAGGTCATGATCCTGCAGGCGGCCCTGGACCACCCGGCCTTAGCTTGGGTGCTCGGCCTGGTGCTGGGCGGCGGCCTGCTCGGGCTCATCGCCCTGGCCAGGTCCGGCAGCCTGCTGTTCTACCGCCCTGAGGTGGAACCCGAGGCGGGTGGCCTGCCGCCTGGGCCGCGGGATCTGGCCCCGACCCTGGGGCTGCTGCTCCTGGTCCTGGGGCTCACGCTCTGGGCCGGGCCCCTGTCCGAGGCGGCCCGGGACGTCGCCGACCAATTGCTCGACCCCCAGGGCTATATCCAGGCGGTGCTGGGCGCCGCGGGGGCCGGCCGATGAGACGCCTGCTGCCTCACCCATTGGTCAGCGCCGGCCTGATCGCCACCTGGCTCCTGCTGGTCAACAGCCTGACCCCGGGCCAGGTCCTGCTCGGGGCCCTGCTTGGCTGGGGCATACCGCTGCTGACCCGGGGCTTCTGGCCGGAGCCGGTGCGGCTGCGCCGGCCCTGGGTCCTGCTGCGCTACCTCGGGGTGCTGCTCTGGGACATCGGGACGGCCAATGTCCAGGTCGCCCGGCTGGTCCTGGGTCCGCCCGAGGCCCTGCGCCCGGGCTTCGTGGTCCTGCCCCTGAGGCTCAGGTCCGAACTGGGCGTCAGCATCCTGGCCAACACCATTTGCCTCACCCCCGGGACCGTCTCGGCCCGGCTGTCCGCGGATGGGCGGGAACTGCTCATCCACGCCCTGGACCTGGACGACCCCCAGGCCCTGATCCAGACCATCCGGGACCGCTACGAGGCCCCCTTGCTGGAGGTCTTCGACCCATGCTGAGCCTCGCCCTGGACCTCGCCCTGGCCCTGGTCGCCGCCGCCGGTGTTCTCAGTCTGTGGCGCCTGCTGCGCGGGCCCAGCGCCCCGGACCGCATCCTGGCCCTGGACACCCTCTACATCGACACCATAGCCCTGGTGGTGCTGCTCGGCATGCGCCTGGACAGCCCCCTCTACTTTGAGGCGGCCCTGCTCATCGCCCTGCTCGGCTTCGTCGGCACCGTGGCGCTGGCCAAGTACCTGTTGCGGGGGGACATCATAGAATGAATACCCTGCTGGACCTGGTCCTGTCCCTGCTGGTCCTGGCCGGCGCCGGCTTCACCCTGATCGGCTCCCTCGGCCTGGTCCGGCTGCCGGACTTCTACATGCGCCTGCACACCCCGACCAAGGCGACCACCCTGGGCGTCGGCAGCCTGCTCATCGCCTCGGCCCTGTACTTCAGTACCCGGGGGCAGGGCATCAGCCTGCACGAGGTGCTGGTGACCGTATTTCTATTCATCACCGCGCCGGTGAGTGCCCATTTGCTGGCCAAGGCGGCGCTGCACTTGCGACTCAGGTCGGCGGCGTTGGTGCCTGCTAAGGCGGGGGAGGGGAAAGATCCCAGTCAGGTCGCTGGGGCCTGAAGAACGATTCATCAATAGCGTGAACACTCGGCCCGTCAGCTACAAGCTGCTGGGAGCTTTCAGCCCGTGAATCAGGCGGTGCAGCCAGCTCGTTGACTGCTCTTCTATCCACGACCTAGGCCGCGGTGGCGGACATACATGCGGCGGGACGCCGCGTGACCCAGTTGCCGGCCGGAGGCCGGCGGTCCAGGGTGGCCTCGGTTGCCGACCGACACCCGGCGTCCCGCCGAGGGTATGACAGGGACCCCGCGGGCAAGGAGCGGGCCTAGACCCCGGAGGTCTATCGGCAGACGTGCTCGGCGGCGTTTGAGCTTGTCTCTGAGAGCTACCCGGAGCGGGACTCGGCGATCTACGGCTGAGGGATGCCGAGGGGTCACTGAGTAGCGGGTGCCCTGCAACGCGCCCGAGGTGACCTGGACCGGTTCGTCGCCTCCATCCCTACTTGCCCTTGCCTTTGCCCTTACCGGGCTTGGGCTTAGGCTTGGCGACGGGTGCCAGGCCGCCGGGCCGCCGCTGGGGGCCGACCGAGGCGGTGATGGTCGCCAATTCCCGGCGAAGCATCCCGGCGGCAAAGGGGTCGTGCTCCGCGACCACGCGGTTACCCTGTAAGGTGACCTGGGACGGATCCGCGCGGTTGTAGCGGTAGGGGACCTGGCCGGCAGCGACGACCAGGAGGTTGCGCTCGACGGTCAGGCTCCCGGTACGATGGAACCGGAACGGGCTCTGGGCGATGTCGATCAACGCATTGTTCTCGAAGCGTATCTGGGCAGATCCCTCGTCGGCAAAGACCCCATTGCTCTCGGACCGCCCGCTCGCCGAGGGGATGCCCTGGATGAGGTTGTCTCGCACCAGGGTGCCGTCCTGGCGCCCCAGGGTGTAGATGCCGCCCCCGTCGGAGAGGATCTGCATCGCATCCTGGATGTGGTTGCGCTCGACGACATTGCCCCGCGCCGGGGTTGGTGTGTCGTTCCACATCCAGCCAACCGAGACCCCCGAGTAGGGCAGGTGGTGGATGAGGTTATGTGCGACCCGGGTGCCTCGGGCAAGACCCACCCAGACCCCGATCCCGCCGTAGAACACCTGGCCAACGGCCGAAATGCGATTGTTCTCGACTCGATTGCCCGCCGCCGCCTGGTCCGGTGCAACCTGCCACCAGGGGCCGTTGGCCTCTCCCTTGGCTGCCGCTGGGGTACCCGCGCGACCCGAGGCAGGGGGCTTGGCCGGGCGCGGCTCCTTGTCCTTCAGGGCCGCCAACTGATGGCGGATGGCGACCACATCCGGGTGCCGCTCCGTGTAGCGCCCCAGCAGATCCTGTAGTCGGGCGCGCAGTACCGTCGCCTCGTCCGGCCCCTGTGGTCTGGCGGGCGGCGGCGATGCTATGGGCGGCGGCGTGGCCGGGTGCGATGGGCCGACACCCCGGTTGCCCACCCAACGGTCAGCGTCTTCCCCGATCATGACCCCGTTACCTGCGATGTCGGAGATGTCACTGTCGAACAGACCGCTTTGGGTCGTTCCCCGACCGAACCAGATGCCGCTCCCACCGGTGTGAGCAATGCGCACCCCATCGAAACGACAGGCAGCACCGAACACCACCTCGATGGCCGCGGGGACGGGGCGGGTAGCCTGGTCCGTTGGGCCTGTGCCGGCGATATGAAAAGTCGCCTGAATGCCGGAGTAGCCCTGGCTCGGCAGATCCCAGCGCGTGTGGCTGAAGGTGAGCCCGCGGAACACCAGGTTGCGTACCCGCCGCCCTTGATCCGGGTCGCCGCGCAGGATCAGGAGTCGCTCGGCCACCGGGATGATTGCCGCGGCGCTGGCCCGGTCCTCCCCAGGCAGCGGGGCGTAGTAGACCCGCTCCTGGTCCGCGTACCACTCCCCCGGGGCATCCAGGAATCCCGCAGCCCCCTCCAGGAAGAACCTCGGGTGCGGCTCGAATCGATCAATCTGGAACATGTCCAGCAAGTTGGACAGGGGCTGGGCAAAGGTCAGGGTCCGAGCCGTCGCATCCATGGCCGCGACGGCCTTGCGGGAGATGGACCAGTCGTGCAGCAGCACTACCTCCAGGTGGCTGGAATCCGCGATCCTGCCGATATCGCCGGCCCTGTAGGAGAAGCCGGACCGCCGGTCCGCACTGGGTGTGGCAACCCGCAGGAAGCCGCTGTTTGGATGGCGCGCCCGGGTGGCGCGGCGACCATTGACGAACAGGGCCCGTGGTGGCGCGGTGTTCGGCGGAATCATGGTCGTCCAGACGCCGTCGCCGCGTGCCTGGAAGGGCGGCAGGGAGACACCGCCGCTAAGGATCGGCGACTCGCCGGGATAGGCTGCGTAGGTGACATCGCGGCCCGGCGTGCCGGAGTCCTCCGGGCCAAAGACCAGGGGTTCGGCGACGCCGTAGGTCCCCCCGCGGACATAGACCAGGATGCTGCGTCGTGCGCCCTTGGCCAGGGCCTGGCGGACTGCATCCCGGGCCCGCCCCAGGGAGCCGAAGGGCTGGTCCCTGGACCCCGGGCCCTGGTCCTGCCCGGTGGGCGCCACGAAGAAGTCCGCCTTTTCCGTGGCCTTGGCCCAGGCCAGGGCCGACCCCAGGCAGAGTGTTGCTAGGCCGAGGCGGTGGAGGTTTCGATAGGGCGGTGTCATAGATCTGGCTCCGATTCTTGCCCACGCCAAGTCTCGCCCTCAGCCGGGACCGGGCAATTGGGCTTAACTTACCATTCAGGCGCACCCCGGGGTCAGCCAAGTCCACTGGATGCCGCGCTCAACCTGGAGGACATCATGCCAATCCCTCTCACACCAGACGCAGGGGCCCGCGTCTTGGCCCTGGCCGCCGCCCTTGCCACCTCGCCCCTGCTGGCCATGGGCGAGGCCCCAGGACTGGACGCGGCCACCGCCCGCGCCCGCCTGGTCCAGGAGGTCGAGGCCGAGGTCCGCCTGACCGCCGGCTACCTGGGCACCGACCGGCTCGATCCAGCGGTGCTCGCCGCCCTGGGCAAGGTGCCGCGGGAGCGCTTCGTGCCGGAGGCCCTGCGGGGCCTGGCCTATGCGGACCGCCCCCTGCCCATAGGCCAGGGCCAGACCATCTCCCAGCCCTACATAGTCGCCATCATGAGCCACCTGATCGGCATCCGGCCCGGGGACCGGGTCTATGAGCTGGGGACGGGCTCGGGCTACCAGGCGGCGGTGCTGGCGGAACTGGGGGCCGAGGTCTACTCGGTGGAGATAGTGCCGGAGCTGGCCCAGCGTGCCGCGGCCCGGCTCGCGGAGCTGGGCTACGGGAAGGTCCGGGTGCGGGCCGGGGACGGCTACCTGGGCTGGCCCGAGGCGGCCCCCTTCGCCGCCGTCATAGTCACCGCTGCCGGGCCGGAGATCCCCCAGGCGTTGGTGGATCAGCTCGCCGTGGGCGGGCGCCTGGTCATGCCCCTGGGCGGGGCGGGGGAGGACCAGGTCCTGGTGGTGCTGACCAAGGGGGCCGACGGGGCCCTGGGGCGGCGCGATGTTCTGCCCGTGCGTTTCGTGCCCATTACCCGCTAGCCGGCAACTCGGCCGCAAATGAACGGAAATAACGCGAATGGTCCAGCGGGTTAAGGAAACTTTTTAGAATTCAGCGTCTCCCAAAGGGCCTTTTTTTCCCGCCGGGGGACCCAGTGCCGGCAAGATGCCGGCGCTCCCAAGGACGCGGGTTTCGGTCGGCACGGAGGCCGCCCTGGACCGCTGGCCTCCGGCCGGCACTGGGTCACGCGGCGTCCCGCCGCGTGTATGCCAACCACCGCGGCCAGGGTCGGGGATAGGTCGGAGATAAGCGGAGGGGCTAGGGAGCAGTTCAAGAGCCAACTGCTCTTCTTCGGACTATCTACCAGGTTTGGACTATGCCCAGGTCAGGTACGTCCAGTGTGGGCTCAGTGGCCTTGCCGCCGATAGAGGGTGGCATAGAGCCCGTCCCCGGCGATCAGGTCCTCGTGGCGGCCGTCGTCCACCACATGCCCGTCCTCGATGACCAGCACCCGGTCCGCCTGGCGCACGGCGCTCAGGCGGTGGGCTATGACCAGGGTGGTGCGCCCGGCCAGGAAGCCCCGCAGGGCCAGGTGCAGGCGCGCCTCGGTGAAGGACAGCCGGTTGGCCGCGTCGCTCTGCCAGGCGAAGGCGGTGGAAGTGGCGCGGATGTCGTCGGCCTGGGCTATGGCGCGGCGGATGTAGTAGCCCTCGCGGTTGCCGGCGCGGATCTGGGCTATGGCGTCCAGGGTCTCGGACAGGGACTCCTGGAAGGCCTGGTAGGCGGCGTTCTCCCGGCCCTTGAGGGCCTTGACCTTGCCACCGAATTGGAGATGCTGGCGAAGGCTCGGGTCTGCCACACCGCCAGGGCCAGGCTCAGCAGGCGCAGCACCAGGGTGACCGCCAGGATGACCGAGATGGAGAGCAAGGCCCCGTGCCAGGCGGCGGGGAAGGCGGCGTCGATGGCCGCCACCAGGGGCCCGGGCCGGTGCAGCAGGACCTCGTCCACCAGCAGCGGCATGAGCAGGGGTACGGGCACCGCCGCTGCCGTGCCGAGGATGGCGGCCGCGTTGGCCAGGACCAGGTCGCGGCGGTGCAGCAGGACCATGCCTCTGAGGTCGGTCCAGGTGTAGGGGGTGCTGCGGGGGTTGCGGGCTGGGCTGTGCATGGCGAAGGGTGTCGGCGGCAGTCAGGCTGGGCATCTTGGGGGCAATAGGGCGGGGCCGCCAGTCCTTGGGGGCGGTCACCGGCCTGTCCCCAGGGCCCGCGGGGCCGGGCCGCGCTGCTATCCGCTTGAGGGGCAAGGGGCTGAGGTCTGGCCGGGGGGCGGGCCCGGGTTCTGCCGAATTGAGCCAGGGGCAGGCCACGCCTATAATCCCGCCAGCCTCGCGCCCCGGCGCCCCGCCCCGACAGGTCGCACTATGATCCGCTCCCCCCTTACCGCGCTGCTCGCCAGCCTCCTCCTGGCCGCTTCACCCCTGGCCTGGGGCGAGGATCTGCTCCAGATCTACGACCTGGCGGTGCAGAGCGACCCGGTGCTCAAGGAGGCGGGGTCCAACCTGGAGGCGACCCGCGAGGTCAAGCCCCAGGCCAAGGCCCTGTTGCTGCCGCAGATCGGCATCACCGGGGAGGTCACTTACAACAACATCCGCACCAAGGGCAACAACGGCTTCGGCAGCTTCAAGAACAGCGACACCTACACGGATGGGTCCATCAATCCCCGCCTCACCCAGACGGTCTACAACAGGGCCAACTGGATGCAGCTCAAGCAGGCGGACAACACCATCGCCCAGGCCGAGGCCCAGTACAACAACGCCCAGATCGACCTTATGGCGCGCACCACATCGGCCTATTTCGAGGTCCTGCGCGCTGCCGACGCGGTGCGGGTGTCCGAGTCCCTGGTGCGCGCCAACGAGCGTCAGCTCGAACAGTCCAAGCAGCGCTTCGAGGTCGGGCTGGTGGCCATCACCGACGTCAACGAGAGCCAGGCCGCCTTCGACCTGTCCCGGGCCAACCTGATCCTGGCCCAGAACTCACTGAACGACCGCTGGGAGGCCCTGCGCAAGATCGTCGGGCCTGTCAATGTCCCGATCGCCCGGTTGGGAGAGAAACTGCCCCTGGCCCCCCCGGCCCCCAACGACATCAATCAGTGGGCGGAGGCGGCCATGCAGGGCAACTACGGCATCATCGCCGCTACCCAGGCGGCGGAGGCGGCCAAGAAGAATATCGAGATCCAGCGCTCGGGCCACTACCCGACCCTCCAGGCCCAGGTCGGTTACGACTGGACCCGCTCTGCGGCGGAGTTCAACACCGATGTCGATGGCGCCTTCATCGGGCTCCAGGTCAGTGTCCCCATCTACCAGGGTGGGGCCGTGGACTCGCGCACCCGCCAGGCCGGCTACGAACTGCGTGCCGCCCAGGACCGCCTCGACCAGCAGCGGCGTACCGTCACCCAGGCGGTCAAGGACGCCTTCCGCGGCATCATCTCTTCCATCAGCAATGTGGAGGCCCGCCAGGCGGCGGTGGTCTCGGCGCGCAGCAACCTGGAGTCCACCCAGGCCGGTCTGGAGGTCGGCACCCGCACCCAGGTGGACGTGCTCAATGCCCAGCGCGCCCTGTTCCAGGCGGAGTTCGACTACCTCAGCTCGCGCTACGACTATGTGATCAACGGGGTCAAACTGCACCAGGCCACCAGTACCCTGACCCGGGATGTCCTGGCCAGGGGCAATGCCTGGCTGACCCCCACCGACCCGGTGGTGGCGCCGTCCAATTAGCGGCTGATCCCATGTCCGGCAACAGCTTCGGCAAGTCCTTCGTAGTGACCGGCTTCGGCGAGAGCCACGGCCCGGCCATCGGGGCCATAGTGGACGGCTGCCCCCCCGGGCTGCCCCTGTGCGAGGCGGACCTCCAGGGCGACCTGGACCGGCGTCGCCCCGGCAAGTCCCGCCACACTACCCAGAGGCGCGAGTCGGACAGGGTTCAGATACTCTCCGGGGTCTTCGAAGGGGTCACCACCGGCACCCCCATCGGCCTCATCATCCACAACGAGGACCAGCGCTCCAAGGACTACTCGGACATCGCCGCCAAGTTCCGCCCCGGGCACGCCGACTACACCTATACGATGAAGTACGGCATCCGCGACCACCGCGGCGGCGGGCGTTCCTCGGCCCGGGAGACCGCCATGCGGGTGGCCGCCGGGGCCATCGCCAAGAAGTATCTGAATCACCGCCACGGGGTGCTGATCCGCGGTTTTCTGTCCCGGCTCGGGCCCTTTTGCAATGCCACCTTCGATTGGGAGCAGGTGGAGCTCAACCCCTTCTTCTGGCCGGACGCGGCGGCCGTCCCGGCGCTGGAGGCGTACATGGACGAACTGCGCAAGTCCGGCGACTCCATCGGGGCCGAGGTGACCCTGGTGGCCAGCGGGGTCCCGGTGGGCCTGGGCGAGCCCATTTTCGACCGGCTGGACGCCGACATAGCCCATGCACTGATGAGCATCAACGCGGTCAAGGGGGTGGAGATCGGGGCGGGCTTCGCCTGCGTGAACCAGAAGGGCAGCGAGCACCGCGACCCCCTGACCCCGGCGGGGTTCCTGAGCAACAATGCCGGCGGCATCCTGGGCGGTATTTCCACCGGCCAGGACCTGGTCGCGCGGCTGGCCCTCAAGCCCACCTCCAGCATCCGCCTGCCCGGCCAGACCGTCGATATGGCGGGGGCGGCGGCGGAGATCGTCACCACAGGGCGCCACGACCCCTGCGTGGGCATCCGCGCCACGCCCATCGCCGAGGCCATGCTGGCCATGGTCCTGATGGACCACTTGCTGCGCCATAGGGGGCAGAATGCCGATGTGGTGCCGCCCCTGGCGGGGGTGCCGCCGACGGCGGTCTGAGGACGGTTCTTCCGCGGCTGTCGGGCACGGTGCCGGCCGCGGCTAGATGGCCGCAGGCCGCTCCCAACCCCCGCCGGGGCAACCCAAGATGCCCTACTGGCGCCTCTCCACCTTCTATCTGTGCTACTTCGGCGCCCTCGGCGCCTTGGTCCCCTACTGGGGGCTCTACCTCCAGGATAGGGGACTGACCCCATTGGCCATTGGCGAGCTGATGGCCATCCTCACCGGGACCAAGCTCATCTCCCCGCCCCTGTGGGGCTGGCTCGCCGACCGCAGCGGGGTGCGCATGCCCCTGGTGCGCCTCGCCTGCCTGTTGGCCGCCCTGAGCTTCGCCGGCATATTCGCCGTCCAGGGGTTCTGGGGCATAGCCGCGGTCATGTTTGTGGCCAGCGCCTTCTGGAACGCCGCCCTGCCCCAGATGGAGGCCATGACCTTCAACCACCTGGGGGCCCGGGCGAACCGCTATGCCAGCGTGCGGCTGTGGGGCTCGGTGGGCTTCATCCTTACCGTCGCCGGCCTGGGTTGGCTGGTGCAGGGGCAGGGGACAGGCCCGGTGCCCTGGGTGGTGCTGGCCCTGTTCGGCGGCATCTGGCTGGCCAGCCTGGTGGTCCCCGAGTGCCGCCAGGGCCACCAGGGCCAGGGGGAGGATTCGCTGCGACTGCTGCTGCGCCGGCCGGAGATCCGCGCCTTCCTGGCCGCCTGCCTGCTCATGCAGGTCAGCCACGGGGCCTACTATGCCTTCTACTCCATCCACCTCAAGGCGGCCGGCTACGACGGCATCGCCGTGGGCGGGCTCTGGGCCTGGGGGGTGTTCGTCGAGGTCCTGGTGTTCCTGCGCATGCACCTGCTGTTGGAGCGCTTCGGCGCCCGGCGGGTGCTGCTGGTGAGCCTGGCCTTGGCGGTGCTGCGCTGGGTCCTGATCGGCACCCTGGTGGACCTGGTTGCGGTCCAGATCCTGGCCCAGGCCCTGCACGCCGCCACCTTCGGGACCTTTCACGCCTCCGCCATCCACCTGGCCCACCACTACTTCCCCGGCCGGGCCCAGGGGCGCGGTCAGGCCCTCTACAACAGCCTGTCTTTCGGCGCCGGTGGGGCCATGGGCAGCCTGCTGGCCGGGTGGCTGTGGACCGGCTACAGCCCCGCCGTTACCTTCGGCGCCGCGGCCGTCGCCGCTGGCTTGGGCTGGCTGGTCGCCTGGGGTTGGGTGGACCCTGCCCGGCGCTTCTGAGCCCCGGCATACCGGACAGCTCTTGATTTCTAGCTCCTAGTTTCTAGTTTCTAGTTGGCTATGTCTGCATTAGGTGTTGGTCCGACCGGGAGGCCCACCGTGGGAGCG
>DYRB01000064.1 GCA_020718945.1 Lamprocystis purpurea
CCCGCCACTTCAGTGACTTGGCCATCCCCAACAGCTAATGCAGACAGAGCCAATAAAAACGGGGCAGGCCCGCCAGGGTCTGCCCCGTTCGGGGCGGTCAGTGTGCGCCGAATCAGGCCCGCCGGGCGGCCATCATGCGGGTGATGATGGGCTCAAGGATGATCTCCATGGCCATCCCCATCTTGCCGCCGGGCACCACCATGGTATTGCGCCGGGACATGAAGGAGTCGTGGATCATGCCCAGCAGATAGGGGAAGGTGATGTCGAGTCTCTCCAGCTTCTGCGGGTCCTTGAAGCGGATGATGACGAAGCTCTCGTCCGGGGTCGGGATATCGCGGGCGATGAAGGGGTTGGAGGTGTCCACCGTCGGCACGCGCTGGAAGTTGATGTCGGTCAGGGAGAACTGCGGCGTGATGTACTTGATGTAATCGGGCATGCGCCGCATGATGATGTCCACGATCGCCTCGGCGGAATAGCCCCGCTCCAGGTTGTCGCGGTGGATCTTCTGGATCCACTCCAGATTGACGATGGGCACCACGCCCACGCCCAGGTCAACATGGCGGGCGACGTTGTTCTCCTCGGTGATCACCAGGCCGTGCAGACCCTCGTAGAAGAGCAGGTCGGTCCCCTCCGGGATCTCTTCCCAGGGGGTGAACTGGCCGGGCTCAAGATCGGTCCCCAGGCGGGCGTTGAGTTGCAGGGCCTCCGAGTCGCTGTGGATGTAATAGCGCTTCTTACCGCCACCGGTCTCGCCGTAGGTCTGGAACAGCCCTTCGAGCTGATCGAAGACGTTGGCCTCGGGGCCGAAATGGCTCAGGCTGCGGTGCTCGGTGGCGGCCTTGGCGGTCTCGACCTTCATGGCGGCGCGGTCGAAGCGGTGGAAGCTGTCGCCCTCGATGACCGCGGCCTTGATACCGTCTCGGTAGAAGATGTGCTCGAAGGCGCGCTTGACGGTAGTGGTGCCCGCCCCGGAGGACCCGGTGACGGCTATGACTGGATGCTTCTTGGACATGGGGTCTCTCCCGTTATCTGTGTTCTTGGTCGTGTCGCAGGCCGCTGCCGACGACGGGCCCCTGAGGACCCGCCCGTCCCGTCCCGGCCCGCGGCGGCCGTCGCGTTGCGTTACTGGCGGTAGGCTCCCACCGGGACCTGTTCAAGCGGCGACTAATATATCACGAACCCACAGCACCCGGACCCGCTCAGGCTTGGCATCACAGGACCAGGCGGGTCGCGGGGTTGTCCCGGATGCGGAGACGGCACTATGACCCTGAACCTGCACATTCGCCCCGAGCTGCGCCGCAGCCCGGAGTTCCAGTCCGCCCTGGTGCGGCTGGGGATGTGGACCTTCAGCGCCTGCTACATCGGCCTGGGGATCGGCACCGACTACCTCAGCGTGGACCTGGGGAAGTTCGTCGCCCTGTTCTCGATCTACTTTGCGGCCTTCGGCGTTCTGCTATGGAGCGTGGTGCGCCGCCCCGACTGGGCGGCCCGTCGCTATGTGGCCCTGGTGCTGGACATCACCGCCACCAGCTTCGCCATCTTCCTCACCAGCCACGCCATCAGCCCCTTCTACCTCTTCTACATCTGGATCTTCATCTCCGCCGGGACGCGCTACGGGCGGACCCACCTGATCGTCGCCTCCGTCGCCTCGGTGGTTGCCTACAACGTGGTCCTGATCGCCCTCGACGAGTGGGGGCGGCATACCTTCGAGGCGGCCTTCTTCCTGCTGCTCCTGGTGGCCCTGCCCTGGTACCAACACTCGTTGTTGCGCAAGGTCCAGGCGGCCCGCGCCGAGGCGGAGCGGGCCAACAAGGCCAAGGGCGACTTCCTGGCCAACATGACCCACGAACTGCGCACCCCTCTGACCGGGGTCATCGGCATGGCCCAACTGCTCCAGTCCACCGAACTGACCGGGGAACAGCGCGACTATGTGGACGCCATCGACAACTCGGCCCAGGTCCTGGCGGGGATCATCGGCGACATCCTCGACTTCTCGAAAATCGACGCCCACATGCTGGTCCTGGAATCGGTGCCCTTCGACCTGCGGGTCACCATCCAGGACGTGTGCGGGGTACTCGGCACCCAGGCCCTGGGCAAGGGGCTGGAACTGCTGATCCGCGTCGACCCGGCGGTCCCGGCCAAGGTCCTGGGCGACCCACTGCGGGTACGCCAGATCCTGTTCAACCTGGTGGGCAATGCCGTCAAATTCACCCACCAGGGCGGGGTCACGGTGCAGTTGGGCCCCTGGACCGGCCCCCTGCCGGCGGCCCAAGCGGGCCGCGGGCGCCGCCGTACCCCGGAGCCCGAGGCGCGGCCCCAGCTCCTGCTGGAGGTGCTGGACACCGGCATCGGCATACCCGCGGACAAGATCTCCCAGATCTTCGAGTCCTTCCGCCAGGCGGACGACTCCACCACCCGCCGCTACGGCGGGACCGGGCTCGGCACCTCCATAGCCCGCGACCTGGCCGGGCTCATGGGCGGGGAGATCGGCGTGGACAGCGAGGAGGGCCAGGGCAGCCACTTCTGGGTCCGCCTGCCGCTGGCCGCGGCCTCGGTCGCCGAGCCAATCCGGCCCGATCTGGCCCAGTCCCTAAGCGGGCGCAACATCGCCGTCTACGAGACCACCGCCGCCACCCGGGCCCTCATACGCGATGCCTGCCGCTACGGCGGCGGGGACTGCCGCTTCTTGGACGACATAGGCCAACTCGGGACCCTGGCCACCCAGGCCCCGGCCCCGGACCTGCTGATCCTGGCCGACTCGCCCCAGGGGGTGGACCTGGGCGGGGTCCTGACCCTGATGCGGCGGGTCTTCAGCCCCATGCCCCCCTGCCTGCTCCTGACCTACGCCGCCCGCCGGATCGGCTCCGGGGTGGAGGGCTACCGCACCCTGAGCAAGCCCTTCCTCACCCGGGACCTGACCGAGGCCATGGCCCGGGCCCTGGCCCTGGCCCCGGCAGCGGCCGGCGCCCTGGGGGCCCACCCCGCCCCCCCGCCAGCCGGGGCCATCGCCGCCACCCGCCCGGACGCCGGTCAGATCCGCATCCTGGTGGCCGAGGACAACGACATCGCCGCCAGGGTCATCACCACCTTGTTGCGCAAGCAAGGCTATGCGGTGGACCGGGTCGCCGACGGTGGGGCGGCCCTGGAGCTTGGCCAGGCGCAGCCCTTCGACCTGGCCATCATCGACCTGCGTATGCCAGTCCTGGACGGCATCGCCTTCACCCGCGCCTACCGAGCGGCGGAGGGCGGCCGGCACCTACCCATCGTCGCCCTCACCGCCAACGCCTCCGAAGACCTGGCCGTCGCCTGCCGCGAGGCCGGTATGGACGCCTTCCTCGCCAAGCCCGTCAAGCCCGCCGAGCTGGCCGAGGTCATAGCCCGGCTGGTTCCGACCCGGGGAGGGGTGGCCCTCGAAGCCTAGGACCTAAGAAGAGCAGTTAAGCCGCAAATGAACGCAAATAGACGCAAATAAACAAGGACTTCGTGTCGGTCTCCGGTTCACCCCGCGGGTGACCGTCGGACTCTGCACAACCTACTGACCCATTTGCGTGTATTTGCGGCCGAATTGCTCTTTCTAGGTAGAAGCCTGTCGGCGTCCGGTAAGGTCCGGGCTGCCGCGCCCCAGGGCGGGACGGTCGTCGCCGACTGCCCCGAGCGGCTAGGGCAGATCGGGCCCCGGCTGGGACCCTGGGGCGGACGGCCCGGCCCTGCGCCCCTCCCCATCCGGGGTCCTGGCGGGGGCGAAGCCGAGGGTGCAGTGGCAACGCCCCTGGTCACCGAACAGACGGGCCCGGGCCGTCTCGCAATCCGCCACCCGAGAGAAGGGGCCAATGGTGGTGGCCGGGGTCTCGTCGGCGGCAGGGGCCTGGGGCGGGTGTATGTGGCAAGTGGAGCGAGGGGCGGCCGTCGCTGGCGCTGCCGACAGATGCAGGGCCAGAACCAGGCCGGGGATATACCAGGCACCTGGCTTCATTGGGGAGCCACTTCCCCCTCGTAGGGCTCCACCCGCACGGCGTCGATACGGTAGCCGGCCGCGCCCAGTTCGCTCTCCAGGGGATCGACCTTGAGGGTCCCGCTCACCCAGACGGTGTCGAACAGCCCGCCCCGATACTCACCGCCCTTGGGGGTGACCACATGGACGGTCTGATTGGGCGGGGGCGGCGGGACATGGATGCAGGCCCCGTAATAGGGCACCAGCAGGAATTCGGCCACCGATTCCGCGTCAGCCTCCAGGGGCACCACGAAGCCGGGGAGGCGGATGCGCTTGCCGTCCAGCCCAGGGACCACCGGGGCCTCCTTCCACAGGGCCTGGAGCTTGGCCATCAGTTCCCCGGCGCGGGGGTCATCGTCGGACAGGTCGTCCGCTTTGAAGTCGGCCATGAGCTTGTCCGGGCGCCAGTCCGGCGGAATCAGCTCCTCCCAGTCGAGTTCTGGCCAATCGCTTTCCGAGTAGTTGCCATCGGTCCCCGGCGCAGCGGCCAGTTCCGCCGGGCTAAGGCCGGCGGTCGGCCCGTTCTTGGGGTCCGGTGCCTCCTCGGCGCAGGCGGCCAGGAGGGCGAGCATCGACAGGGCAGCAAGCCTGGGCAGGCGTCTCATGGGGTCTGGGTCCATTGGTTTGGAAGCGGTTGGCTATGATCCTGGAAAGACCAATTCGTCCGCAAATTACGCAAATTTGCGCAAATGGGTCGGTCAGTTAGGCAGAGTCCGCAAGTCGCCCGCAGGGTGAACCGGAGACCGATACTAAGTCTCTGTTTATTTGCGTCCATTTGCGTTCATTTGCGGCTCAACTTCTTTTCTTAGGATGATAAAGGCCCGAGGCGGCGGGACGTGCGGCGGCCTGCGCACCAGCGCCCCCCGTCACACCCGCGGCGATAGGCCGTCCGCCAGGGAGAGGCGGTAGGCCCGGTAGGCGGGGACGGCGCCGATCAGACAGCCGGCCAGGGACACGACCCCGAGCAGGGCCACCTCGTGGCCGGACAGGCCGCCGATGCCGAGGTGGATACCCCAGTGGGCCTCCACCAGGGGCCGGCCCAGGGCCAGCGCCAGGTACAGGAGCCCCAGGCCCAGGGCCACGCCGAGCAGGGTCAGAAAGGCGGCCTCGCCCATGATCAGGGCGAAGACCTGGGCGGGCCCGGCCCCCACGGAGCGCAGTATGGCCAGCTCCCGGCGCCGCTCGTTCAGCCCCGTCAGCAGGGCCGTCAGCATACCGAACAGCCCCACCACCACCACGCAGGCGGACACCACCAGCAGGGCCCCCTCGGCCACACCGACCAGGCCCCAGAGCTCCGCCAGGGCCACCCCTGGCAGGATGGCGGTGAGGGGCTCGGCGCTGTAGTCGTTGACGAAACGCTGGACCTGGAAGGTGGCGACCTTGGATCTGAGCCCGACCAGGGCCGCGGTGACCGCCTTGGGGGTAAGTTCCATGCTCCGGGCGGCCTGGGCAGAGATCGTGTGGCCCGGCACCTGGGCCCCGCCCTGCCAGTCGATGTGGATGGCCTCGATGGCCTCCAGGCTCACATGCACGGTACGGTCCACCGGGGTCCCAGTGGGGGCCAGGATGCCGGCGACCCGAAACGGCTTGTCGTCGTGGCGGGCGAAGGCCACATCCCCGGCCCCATGCGCGACCACGATGGCGTCGCCGAGCCTGTATCCAAGTTTCTGGGCCACCTGCGACCCCAGCACAGCATCGTAGAGGTCCACGAAGGGGCCGCCCTGGGCGAAGGTCAGGCCCCGGCCCCGGGCGTAGCGGTAGCGCTGGAAGAACTCGGCGCTGGTCCCCAGGACCCGGAAGCCGCGGTGGGAGTCGCCCAGGGACAGGGGCACCACCCAGGCGACCTTGGGGTGGGCGGCGATGTCCTGAAGGCTCTGCCAGGACAGGTTGTTGGTAGGGGAGCCGATGCGGAAGACGGCGTAGAGCAGGAGCTGCACGGCCCCGCTGCGGGCCCCGACGATGAGGTCGGTCCCGGAGATGGTGTTGGCAAAGCTGGCCCGGGTCTCGGTGCGCACCCGCTCCACGCCGACCAACAGGGCCACGCTGAGTGCGATGGAGGCCAGGGTCAGGGCGGCGGTGAAGCGCCGATTGCGCAGGCTCTTCCAGGCCAGCCCCAGGATGGCCATGGCTCAGCCCCCCCGACGCCCGGCCCCATTGACCTCGGCCAGGCGGATGGTGCGGTCGAACAGGGGCTCCAGGGCCGCGTCGTGGCTGACGAAGACCAGGGTGGAGCGGGCCTGGCGGCACTCCTCGAACAGCAGCCGGACGAAGGCCTCCCGGCGGTCGGCGTCCAGGGCTGAGGTCGGCTCGTCGGCGATCAGGAGCCCCGGGGCGCCGAACAGGGCGCGGGCCGCGGCCACCCGCTGCTGCTGCCCGACGCTCAGGTCCGTGACCGGGCGGTGCAGCAGGTCCGCATCGGCCAGGTCCAGGTCGGTCAGGAGGCGCAGGGCCTCCGCCCCCAGGGTGCCGGAGCGGGCCAGGGCCCGGGCCCGGCGACCGGCGGAGAAGCGCGCAGGCAGGACCACGTTCTCCACCACGGACAGGTAGGGGATCAGATTGAACATCTGGAATATGTAGCCAACCTGGTCGGCACGGAAGCGGTCCCGCTGGGGCCCGTTCAGGTCCCCCAGGGCCTGGCCCAGGACCCGCAGTTCACCGCCCGCGGGCCGGGCGACCCCGGCCAGGAGGCTCAACAGGGTGCTCTTGCCGCTGCCGCTCGGGCCCTCGATGAAGACCCGCTCCCCGGCGGCCACGTCCAGGGCGTCCAGGGCCAGGACCACCGGGCCCCGGGGCGACCAGCGGAAGGCCAGATCGCGGATGCGGATGACCGCTTCCGCATCCGGCTCCAAGGTGGCCGCGACGCCTGGGTTCAAGCGGGGCCGTCCGACTGGGCCTTGCGGGCGCAGGCGGCACAGGTCCCGATCACCTCCACCACCCGCCGCTTGGGGGAGAACCCGCTCTGGGCCGCGGCCTGGTGCAGGCTGCACTGTACCTGGTCGTCCTCCAGTTCCCGCACCCCGCCGCAGTCGGTACAGATGAGGAACTCACTGGCGTGGGGATGGTCCGGGTGGGTGCAGCCGATGAAGGCGTGCAGGGTCTCCAGGCGGTGGATGAGGCCCTGCTCCAGCAGGAAATCCAAGGCCCGGTAGACCAGGGTCGGGGCCGGCCGCTTCACCTGGGCGCGCATAGCATCGAGGATGTCGTAGGCGCCCAGGGGGCGCCCCGCCCGGCAGACGATCTCCAGCACCTGGCGGCGCTGGTCGGTGAGGCGAACCCCGCGGTCGCTGCACAGGGCCTCGGCCCGGGCCAGGGCCTCGGTCAGGGCGCCCGCATCCACGCCAGGATCGACGCCTGGGTCTGCTGTGCTCGCGGCCGGGCTCGCGGCCGGGCTCGGGTCTGGGCTCGGGTCTGGGCTCGGGTCTGGGCTCATGTCTGGGCCTGCTGTATGCATCAGTTGCGGGGGCTGCGCCGTCGCGGCTGAAGCCGCTCCCACCAGGAGGTCAGAAGCGCAGCACCGGGTTCGCCGGGGTCAACTCTACCGCGGCCTGACCCTTGGGGCCCACATATTGGACCTTGACCCCTTGGGTGCCGGGGAAGGCGGCGAACAGGCCCAGTTCCAACTGGACCAGCCGATCCGGGGCGGCACACTCGAAACGGTACTCGGCAGCCAGGTCCGCGTGGCCCTGGTGTTCGGCGTGCCCGTGATCGCCCTCGTGGTCGTCGCCGTGCCCGTGCCCGTCCTGGTGGTCCTGTCCCTCGTCCTGGTGCTGGGTGGTCGAGGTCCCGTCCAGGGCGCTGGCCTCGATCTGTACCTCGGCCAGGCGACAGCCCGCCTCCGGGCTCAGCTTGAACAGGCGCCCGCCGTCCTTGAGGGTGACCAGGGCCGAGGCCAGGGCGGAGCGCTGGGCTTGCGTCTCCGGCGCATGCTCGAAGCCTACCAGGTTGGCGGCGGGGGTCTCCAGGCCGATCTGCACCAGGGTCCCCTCCCAGACCAGGTCCAAGTGACTGACCCCGTGGACATGGGCCCCATGGGAACGGTGCTCCTCGGCCCTGGTGGGGCCGGTTGCGAACCCGAGGGCCAGGGTCAGGCCCAGAACGCTCAGTGCCTTGGGTGGATTCATCAGGGATCTCCGAAGTGGATGGGACAGATCAGGGCCGATTCGCTTCCGCCAGGACCTGGGCGACCTGGCGCAGGTTGGCCACGTAGTCCGCTGCCAGGGGGTCCATGACCTCCACCCGCCCACCGATGGCGGCGGCGACCTGGGCGGCGGCCTTGCGGGAGAACTGGGGCTGGACAAAGATCACCCGCACCTGCTCGCGGCGGGCCTGGTCGATGAGCGCAGCCAGGGCCTTGGGCCCCGGCTCCTTGCCCTCGTGCTCTATGGTGACCTGGGTCAGGCCGTAGGCATCGGCGAAATAGCCCCAGGCCGGGTGGAAGACCATGAAGCGGCGGCTCGGCAGGTCGGCCAGACGGGCGCGGATCTCGGCGTCTAGGGCATCCAACTCGGCGGCGAAGGTGGCGTAGCCGGCGGCATAGGTCGGGCCGCCGGCGGGGTCCAGGTCGGTCAGGGCGTCGCGGATGCGCGCCGCCATCTGCTTGACCATGGGCGGACTGGTCCAGATGTGGGGGTCGGCCTGGTGGTCTGGGTGGGACTCGGCATCATGGCCGCGTTGCTGATCGGCCTGGTGTTCGGCCTCATCCCCATGGTCATGGGCCTCCAGGGTGCGCCGCCGCAGCCCCTGGGCCGTGTCCAATATCGTCATACCAGGGTTGGTGGCACGGATGCGCCCCATCCAGGCGGCCTCGAAGTTCACCCCAATGGCCAGGTACAGGTCGGCCTCGGCCAGGGCCGCGACCTGCCTGGGGCTGGGGTCATAGGTGTGGGGGCTGGCCCCGGGCTGGACCATCACCTGGACCTGGACCCGGTCCCCGCCGATCCGCTCCACGAAGGTTCTCTGGGGCAGGACACTGACGAAGACCCGCACCGGCGGCGGCGCGGCCGCGGTCAGGCAGGGCAGCAGCAAGAAGAGCCACAAGGAAAGCCAGCGATGCATGGTGGGTACTCCGGGGTGCGGCGCGAGGTGACGACGGCGCATTCCTGGGGGCAGCACCGATCCGGAGCGTGATGTTATAGCATGGAATGGGCCCGTCAAGCCGGGTAGCGCGACCGGCACCGATCCGCCGGGGACGGACAGCGGCGACCGGCCAGGGGCCGGCCGCCGCAGGGCTTAGCGCTGATCTATGGGGACGTAGGGGCGCTGGGTCTCGCCGGTGTAGATCTGCCGCGGCCGGGCGATGCGCTGGCCGTGACCGCGGTGCTGCTCCCACCAGTGGGCGATCCAGCCCGGCAGACGCCCGATGGAGAACATGACGGTGAACATGTTGGTGGGGATGCCCATGGCCCGCAGCAGGATGCCGCTGTAGAAGTCCACGTTCGGGTAGAGCTTGCGGTCGATGAAGTAGGGATCGGACAGGGCGATCTCCTCCAGCCGCCGGGCTATGTCCAGCAGGGGGTCGTTGCCGCACAGCCGGGGCAGGATCTTCTCGGCGACCTCGCCGAGCATCTTGGCGCGGGGGTCGAAGTTCTTGTAGACCCGGTGACCGAAGCCCATGAGCCGCACCTTGCTGTCCTTGTCCTTGGCGAGCTTGACGTAGTCCTCCGGGGTCATGTTGCCGTGGTGGATCTCCTCCAGCATGGTCAGCACCTCGACGTTGGCCCCGCCGTGGAGCGGCCCCCACAGGGCGCAGACCCCGGCGGCGCAGGAGGCGAACAGGTTGGCCCCGCTGGACCCCACCACCCGCACCGTGGAGGTCGAGCAGTTCTGCTCGTGGTCGGCGTGCAGGATCAGGATCAGGTTCATGGCGTCCCGCACCATCTGCGGACAGACGTACTGCTTGTACGGCTGGGAGAACATCATGTGCAGAAAGTTCGGCACATAGCGCAGGTTGGGGTCCGGGTAGATGTAGGGCAGACCGCGGGAGTGGCGGAAGGCGTAGGCGGCGATGGTGCGGATCTTGCTGATGAGCCGCGCCGAGGCGATGCGGAACTGCCCCTCGTCCTCCAGTTCGTGCAATTCCGGGTGGAAGCACGACAGGGCGTTGATCATGGCCGAGAGGATGGCCATGGGCGGGGCGTTGCGGGGGAAGCCCTCGAACTGATGCTTCATGCCCTCGTCGAGGTTGGCGAAGCGGGTCAGGTCCGTGGAAAAGGCGTCGTACTCGTCCGCCGTGGGCAGGGAGCCGCAGATCAGCAGCCAGGCCACCTCGCCGAAGTTCGGGCTGGCGGCGAAGTCTTCAATGGGGATGCCGCGGTAGCGCAGTATGCCTGCGTCCCCATCGATGTAGGTGATGGCGCTCTCGCAACTGCCGGTGTTGCCGAAGCCGGGGTCCAGGGTGATGTGCCCGGTTTGGGCCCGCAGATCGCGGATGTCGATGGCGCGTTCGCCCTCGCTCCCGATGATGATCGGAAGCTCGATCCGCGCCTCGCCGAGGGTCAGGGTCGCCTTGTCCGTCATGGTGCTGCTCGCTGTAAAGGTTGGCCAGGGCCCAAGCTTAGCCCGGGACGGGGCTCGGAATAAACCTGTATTCGGGGGCCCTGCTGCGGGTCTGACCCCTCAGGTCAACCGGCGGCCTCAGGCCTCGAAGCGCACGCAGGCAATGGGGGGCAGGTGGTTGCTGACCGCCTGCCAGGTGTCGCCCTGGTCCTCACTCACCCACAGGGACCCGGTGGTGCTGCCGAAGGCGAGGCGCTCGCCGTCGCCGGCCAGGTCCAGGGCGTGGCGATAGATCAGGTCGTAGGCCGGGCCCTGGGGCAGGCCGCGATCCAGGACCTGGAAGCTGCGCCCGCCGTCCCGGGTGCGGGTGACCACCA
>DYRB01000065.1 GCA_020718945.1 Lamprocystis purpurea
GAATAGACCTAAGAAGAACAGTTGAGCCGCAAACGAACGCAAATAGACGCAAATAAACAAGGGCTTGGTGTCGGTCTCCGGTTCACCCCGCGGGTGACCTGCAGACTCTGCCTAACTGACTAACCCATTCGCGTAGATTTGCGTAATTTGCGGCTGAATTGCTCTTTCCAGGATATCCGATCTCGCTCTCCCACTCCCTCGCGCCCAGCCCTAAACCCGACAGGCTCCTAGAACCCACTGGTGATGGGGTAACGCCGATCCCGCCCGAAGGCGCGGCGGGTGATGCGGACCCCAGGTGGGGCCTGGCGGCGCTTGTATTCGTTGCGGTCTACCAGGCGCGCCACGCGCCGGACCTCCGTCTCCGGGAATCCGGCCGCGACTATGTCTGCAACCCCCTGATCCGCCTCGATATAGCGTTGCAGTACGGCGTCCAGCAGGTCGTAGGGGGGCAGGCTGTCCTGATCGACCTGGTTCGGCGCCAGCTCCGCCGAGGGCGGGCGGATCAGGACCCGGTCCGGGATGACCTCGCCCAGGGTATTTCTATAGTGGGCAAGGCGATAGACCAGAGTCTTGAAGCAATCCTTGATGGGGGCGAAGCCGCCGGCCATGTCCCCGTAGAGGGTTGCATAGCCCACCGCCATCTCGCTCTTGTTGCCCGTGGTGAGCAGGATGCGCCGACGCTTATTGCTGATGGCCATGAGCAGAATGCCCCGGCAGCGGGCCTGGATGTTTTCCTCGGTCACATCCGGTGCGGCCCCGGCGAAGGTCCCCTCCAGCATGCCGAGGAAGGCCTGGAAGGCCGGCTCTATGGGGATGCTGGACGAGCGTACCCCCAGGGTCCGCGCCTGGGCCAGGGCGTCCTGGTTGCTCATGTCCGCGGTATAGCGCGAGGGCATCAGCACCACCTCGACCCGGTCCGGGCCCAGGGCGTCCACGGCTATGGCCAGGGTCAGGGCCGAATCGATGCCCCCGGAGAGGCCCAGCACGGCCCCCTCGAAGCCGTTCTTGCGCACATAGTCCCGCACCCCCAGGACCAGGGCCCGGTAGACAGACGCCTCCCCCTGCGGGATCTGGGCCAGGGCCCCGGGCAGGGGGTGGGGGACCGGGCCCAGGGCGACCTCCACCAGCAGGTCCGCCTCTTCAAAGAAGGGGGCGCGGTGGGTACAGGTCCCCTGGGCATCCACCACGAAGGAGCCGCCGTCGAAGACCAGCTCGTCTTGCCCCCCCACCAGGTTGGCATAGAGGATGGGGAGCCCATGCTCGCGGGCACGGCGCTCCACCAGGGCCGAGCGTTCCTCCGCCTTTTCAGCGTGATAGGGCGAGGCGTTGATGTTGATCAGGATCTGGGCCCCGGCCTCGGCGGCCTGGCGGGTGGGTCCCTCCTCCCAGATGTCTTCGCATACCGTGAGCCCGATGCGCAGCCCAGAGTGCTCAAAGACACAGGGGGCCGAGCCCGGCCGGAAGTAGCGCTTCTCGTCGAAGACCCGGTAGTTGGGCAGGTGCTGCTTGGCATATTCCGCGATCAGGGCCCCGTCGCGGATCACCCCGGCGACGTTGTAGAGCCCCCCCAGCCCGGCCTTCGGATAGCCCAGGACCAGGGTCACCCCGCGTACCTCCGAACACAGCCGCGCCAGGGCCGCCTCGCAGCGACGGATAAGCTCAGGGCGCAGCAGCAGGTCCTCCGGCGGATAACCGGTCAGGGTCAGTTCCGGGAACACCACCAGATCGGCCCCCTGCCCCGCGGCCCGGGCCGCGGCGGCCAGGACCTTGTCCGTGTTGTCGGCCACATCGCCGACCAGCAGGTTCACTTGAGCGATGAGGACGCGCAGGGTCACGGGGGGCTCCGGGGCAACAGCAGGGGTGGACAAACGGGGCAGAGTCGCACGACGGCGACAGGGACGGGTCACTCCTCGCAGGAATAACCGAGCTGGATCAGACCCTCTTCCAAGTCGTCGGCGACCATGGGGTGGGCCAGCAGGTACTCGGCGGTACGCTCGGAGTAGCCCTCCAGGGCGTCCTCCACCGCCGTGTCCCAGTCCTCGACCTCGTAGTCCCCACGGCCCAGCCACATCAGGGCCACCAACTCGGCGCGCTGGTTGGGATCGATATCGTTGAGCAGATCCCGCACCTCGTTGAGACAGGAGTCCTCTGCGTGGTCCGCCAGGGCCTCCAGGGCCCAGTCCTCGGTGGGGATCTCGGGGACATCCGCGAGGACTACCTGTTCCTGGGACTGGAACTGGTGGGCCTTGTCGATCAGCAGACAAATGGTATCGATACGAACGGAAAGCATGGCGGAAACCTCTGGCGAACCTGAGCCGCGCCGCGGAGATCCTGCACCTCCCCGGGGCCCTGCCCTTGCGGGGCAGTGTACTATGGATGCCCTCCCCATGGGTCCCGCGCGGTCGCGGGCCCCGCCGCCGCCCACCCCGGTACCCCTGACCATGCCCCACCTGGACCCCATACCCGAAGCCGACGAGGTCCTGTTCCTGCCCCTGGGCGGGGTCGGGGAGATCGGCATGAACCTGGCCCTCTACGGCCACGCCGGGGCCTGGCTCATGGTGGACCTAGGCATCACCTTCGCCGGGGACCGGTTCCCGGACTATGACGTGCTCATGGCCGACCCCGGCTTCATCGAGCGCCACCGGGGGCGCCTGACCGGTCTGGTCCTGACCCACGCCCACGAGGACCACGTCGGTGCCCTGCCCTATCTGTGGAAGCGCCTGCGCTGCCCGGTCTACGCCACCCCCTTCACCGCCGCTGTGGCGGGTCACAAACTGGCCTCCGCCGGTCTCGACTTGGTGCCCCTGCACGAGGTCCAGCTCGGGGCGCGCTTCCCCGTGGGGCCCTTCGGCGTGGAGCTGATCGGGGTGACCCACTCCATCCCCGAGCCCAACGGGGTGCTGATCCGCACCCCGGTGGGCTGCGTCTACCACACCGGGGACTGGAAGCTCGATGAGGACCCGCGCCTGGGCCGCCCCTATGACCGCGCCCGCCTGGAGTCCCTGGCCCGGGAGCCGCTCCTGGCCATGGCCTGCGACTCCACCAACGCCGTGGTGCCCGGGCACTCGGGCTCCGAGGGCAGCCTGAGGGCCGGGCTGCGCGAGGCGGTGGAGGGCTGCACCGGGCGGGTCCTGGTGAGTTCCTTCTCCAGCAACATTGCCCGGCTCATTACCACGGCCCGGGTGGCCGAGGACACCGGGCGCCGCTTCGGGGTCCTGGGCCCGGCTATGCAGCGCATGCTGGGCTTCGCCCGCGCCACCGGCTATTGGCCGGCGGACCTGCCGGCCTTGGTGGACGCCCGCCACCTGGCCCTGCTACCGCCCTGCGAGGTCCTGGCCGCCTGCACCGGCAGCCAGGGCGAGCCCACCGCAGCCCTGGCCCGGCTGGCCAACGACAGCCACCGGGACATGCTGCTCGACCCCGGCGACACGGTGATCTTCTCCTCCAGGGTCATCCCCGGCAACGAGGCCGCGGTGGAGCGGGTCCAGGCCCGGCTGAAGGCCATCGGGGTCAGCCTGGTCACCGACCAGGACCACCAGGTCCATGTCTCAGGCCACCCGGCCCAGACCGAACTGGAGCAGATGTACCGCTGGGTCCAGCCGCCCCTGTGCATCCCGGTCCACGGCACCCCCCGGCACCTGGCGGCCAACGCCGCAATAGCCCTGGCCTGCGGCGTCCCGCGCGCCCTGGAGGTCCGCAATGGGGATGTCTGCCGCCTGACCCCCGGGGGTGCCGAGGTCCTGGGGACAGTCCCCACCGGGCGCCTCGCCGCCCAGCCCCGGGGCCTGGAGCGAGTCCCGGCCGGAATCCTGGCCGACATGCGCGAGCACGGGCGCTGAGGTCCGGGGCAACCAAGGGCGCTGCGCTGCCCCGCCGGACCAGGCCCCCCGCACCCATCAGCCTGAAAAGCAGTTGAGCCGCAAATGAACGCAAATGAACGCAAATGGCCTAAGGGCCCGTCGCGGCGGTGGCGGCATAGGGGGCCGCGTAATGGGTGCTGGTGAAGACCGTGAAGCTGGCCCCGTCGCGCCAGCCATCCGCCGGCAGCCCGGCCTTGCGGGCCAGGTGGGTCAGGGTCTCCTCCCGCGTCCAGCCCTGCTCGGTGGCCACCTCCGGCAGGAAGACGGCGCGCCGATCCCCCTTGGACAGCACAATCCCCTGCTCCCCGACCCGGAACGCCTCCCAGGACGGGATGGGCTGCGGCGGGGTCAGGACGCTCACCTCCAGCTCCAGGTCCTTGAGTTCCGCGGGCGCCACGGGCCGGAAGCGCGGGTCCCGGCGGGCGGCGCTGTCGCCGTTGTCCAGGACGGCCCGGTAGAGGGGCTGGCGCGGTTCGATGAACCCGATACAACCGCGCAGGTCGCCGTGGCGCTTGAGGGTGACGAAGGCCCCGGCGGGCTCGCGCAGCCGCTCCGGCAAAGTGGCCAGGGTCTCGGCCAGGGCCGCTTCCCGCTCCGGGGACTGGCCCAGCACCGCCGTCTCCAGCCCCAGGGTGGCCAAGCGGTGCAGGAGCCTGAGGTCCTGGTCCGTCAGGCTGGCGCCCGGCTGGGCCTCTGGGGTGACGGTGGCGGCGATGGGCTGGGGGTCGGTCACCACCAGGCCCAGGTAGCTCACCGAGTTCTCCTTGTCTCCGGTCAGGGCCCCGCTGGTGGCATAGGCGACCCGCTGGACCTGTGCCCCAGTGCCCAGCATGCGCAGCAGAATGCCTATGGGGCGGAAGCCGCAGATGGTGATCCCAGTGTCCTTCTGGTAGGCGAGGAAGCCGTCGGCATCCTTGGCCAGGATCTTGGCTATGGCCCCATCGTCCAGGTCCCGGATGCGACCCTGGAGCCCCTCCCCCGCCGGGAAGGGCTGGTAGCCGAAGCGACTGCCATAGTGGGTGAAGTCGCTGGAGGCCACCACCAGGGTGTTCTCGTCCGCCAGGGGCCGGAGCAGGTCGGCGGCTCTCTGGTAGTCGTCCGGCCCCAGGTCCCCGACCAGGACCGGCACCAGGGTCCAGCCCGGGTCCAGGGCCCGCTGGAGCAGGGGCAGCTCGATCTCCATGCTGTGTTCCCGGGGGAAGGCGTCCGGATGGGCCCCGACCAGGGGCGAGGTCCGCAGGGCCGCGACCGCCGCCTGATCCAGCGGGACATCGCCCAGAGGGGTGCGGTAGGCGTCCAGCTCCGGGACGGCCAGGCCCCGGAAGCGCCCATAGTGGGAGGGCGAGAGGATCAGCACCCGCTTGAAGCCCTGGCCCCTGACCAGGGAGAAGACGGCCCCGGCGGTCGGTCCGCTGTAGGCATAGCCCGCATGGGGGGCGATCAGGGCGCGGATGGGCCCGGTCGGGGCCACGACCCCGGCCGCGTCCAGGAACCCGTCCACCTGGGTCTGGAGTTGCACCGGGTCCGCCGGGAACCAGCCCCCGGCCAGGGGGCTCTCCCGCACCCGATCCGCGGCCAGGGCCGGGGTCGCCAGCAGGCAGGACCCCAGGCAGGCCAGCAACATCCAAGGTTTGGTGTCCATGGTGCCCCCTCAGCCGGCCAGGTCGTGGGGCCGGTAGAAGTCGGCCTCCTTCAGGGGCCGCTCCCGGGGCACATCGGCCTCGGGCTGCCGGGTCGCGCCTGAGGTAGTCCCCAGGGTCACCCCCAGACCGCCGAGCAGGGCCCCGAGCAGCCCGAGGAATCGGCGCCGTGCCACAACGGCGCCTGCTTGAGGTTCGCGCCCATCGCTCATTGCCATACCCCCGGAATCTTGTCGTTGCAGGTGGGACAGCGACCGTCCGCTGTCAGGTGGTTTGCGGTGATAGTAAAGCCGCTGCGCCCGATGAGCAGGGTCCCGTCCCGCGGGCAGACCGTGGAGCTGCCGGTGTCGCCCCGCACATTGCCGATGTAGACATAGCGCAGCCCCGCGTCCAGGGCCTCAGCCCGGGCCCGGACCAGGGTCTCCACCGGGGTGGGCGGGAGGTTGCGCATGCGGTACTGGGGGGAGAACCGGCTGAAGTGTAGCGGGGTGTCCGCCCCCAGCTCCGCGACCATCCAGCGGGCCATGCGCCGGATCATGGCCAGGTCGTCGTTCAGGGTCGGGATCACCAGGTTGATGACCTCCAGCCAGACCCCTTCCTCGCGGAAGGTGACCAGGGCATCCAGGACCGGCTTGAGGGTCGCCCCGCTGACCCGCCGGTAGAAGCCGTCGTCGAATCCCTTGAGGTCCCCGTGGGCCGCGTCCAGGACCCGACAGATGCGACGCAGGGGCTCGCGGTTGATATAGGCGGCGGTGACGAAGACATTGGTCAGCCCCGCCGCCCGGGCCAGGGTGGCGGTGTCCTCCACGTACTCATAGAAGACCACCGGGTCCGAATAGGTATAGGCGATGCTCCTGCACCCCTCACCCTTGGCCGCGGCCACGACCTCCGCCGGCTCGGCCCTGTAGGTCTGTTCCACCTCGTCCCCGCCGCGCTGGGAGAGCTGCCAGTTCTGGCAATTGAGGCAATGCAGGTTGCACCCGGCGGTGCCCAGGGAAAAGATCCGGCTGCCCGGGTGGAAGTGATACAGGGGCTTCTTCTCCATGGGGTCTATGTGGACCGCCGAGGGCCGGCCATAGGTCGTGGCCCTGAGCTTGCCCCCCAGATTGACCCGCACCCGGCAGTCCCCCGCCGCCCCCTCGGGGATGACGCAGGCCCGCGGGCAGAGTTCGCAGGTGACGGCGGTCATGGCCGGCCTCCCCCGACCTCCCGGGGCGTCGCCTGGTGGTACCAGATCGCCTCCCGGTCGCTCAGGTCCCCGGCGTCGATGCGCCGCTCCAGGGTCTTGAGGTCGATGACCCGGTGCCCGGCCCCCTCCCGAGCCGCCAGGCTCAGGCCCTCGCCCAGGTGCAGGGCGATGAGCAGGGCCGTCAGGGCGATCAGGGCGAGGAACCTGACCTCGCGCTCACGCCAATGTTTCATCAGTGCGAACATGGGGTTACCAGCGCTCGTTAAGAATCGAGAAGAATATTGGCCGCAAATGAACGCAAATGGACGCAAATGAAGAGGCTATGTCTGTTTTGGGTGTTGGTTCGACCGGGAGTTCGACCGTGGGAGCGCCGCCCCGGCGCGACCGGGCGAAGCGCAGCGAGCCCGGCGGCCGGCCCATAGCCCCGTCGCGGCGAGGCGCCGCTCCCACGGCATAACCGAACAGTCATGGCCGCTGGACAATCGTAGGCCACCAGGGGGCTGGTCGCCTTGCGGGTACTCTCCGATCCGACATTTGCGCCCATTTGCGTTCAGTTGCGGCCGACTCCTCTTCCGCCAGCTTAGCTGAACGCTCGGGGGCGCGGCGGACACGGGTATCCTGCCCGGTCAGGCAGCGGTTGCAGCGGATGCAGTCCAGGTCGTACTCCCCCCGCACCCCCAGGTCGCAATGCTCGAAGCGCCGCTGCGGCGCCCAACCCTGGAGCAGGGCCAGCTTGTTGCCCAGGGCCAGCAAGGCCCCCACCGGGCAGAAGTAGCGGCACCAGAAGCGATAGTGGTACAGAGCCCCGACCAGCACCAGGCCGATCAGCCAGGGCATCCAGCCCACCAGGCGTCCGGCGAAGGCGTGCTGCATGGGGTTGAAGGTCGCCCAGGTCTCCTCCCCGCTGAGCCATACCGCAATCAGAACAGCGGCCAACAGCACGAACTTGATGAAACGCATGCGCTGTTCCACGGGCCGATCCGGGTAGGAGCGCAGCCCCAGTCGCCGGCCCAGGCGGGAGACCAGTTCTTGCAGGGCCCCGAAGGGACACAGATAACCGCACCAGACCTGGCCGAACAGGACCGTCGTCACCCCGGCGAAGCCGAGCAGCAGCCAGCGCTGGGGGTTCTCCGCCGGGCTGGCCGCATGGCCCTGGCTTAGGTTCACCAGGTCGACCTCGGTGATCAATGTGTTGAGCCAGACCCCCAGCACCAGCAGCGTGGCGACCTGATAGATCAGCCGGGCCGCCTCGCTCCCGGACAGGAACAGGGGGAAGAACAGCAGCAGCAGGACCGCGGTGGCATAGAGGCCCCAGTCCGGCCCGGCCTCCCCCGGCGCGGCCTGGGGCGGTATGGTCCGCCCGAAGGCGACCTGGGTCCCGACGCGCGCGGCACTGTTGATGGTCTCCAGGGCCGCCTTGCTGGTCACAGTGGCCCCGCTCAGGCCGTCGAAGCGGTCCAGGGCCAGGGGCCCCTGGGCCAGGTCGGCCCCGGCGAGCCCGGCCAGCCAGGCGTCGATGCCGACGATGTACGACGGCGTCTCGCCTGAGTCCAGGTAGCGCACCCCCAGCAGCAGGCCGTCCCGGCCGATCCCGATCAGGAGTTCGATGGGGCCGGCGAAGCCGCTCACCCCGGTGGCCACGGCGGCGCTGGCCAGGGTCAGGCTCTGGGGCTGGACCTCCCCGGGCCCGAAGCCCAGGTAATGGATGAAGGGGTCCGCCACCAGGTCGAAGCGGGCCTGGCCGCTGACCTGGGCCAGGCGCTCCTCGTCGAAGCGGACCTGGGGCCCGGGGCGGGTGCCGAGTTCCAGCAGGAACAGGGCATAGACCAGCGCGACGGCGTAGATCAGCCCCCAACCGAGCCCGGGCCAGGGGAAGGACGCCTGACCCCGGCTGTCCGGCCCCAACACCCGCGGCCTGGCCAGCCCGGCGAAGATCAGGGGCAGCAGGGCCAGGACCGCCAGGGCGGCCAGGACCCGGCAGGTCCAGTCCACCCCCAGGATGGGGACCATCAGGGCCCCGGTGATCAGGCCGCCGAGGGCACCCCCCAGGTTATCCGCCGCCTGGACCAGACCGCTGCTCCGGACCACCGCCCCCTCGGCGGTCTGGGCCAGGGGGACACTCAGGGTGAAACCCGCCCCCGCCAGGAGTCCCAGGGCCAGGCTCAGGCCCAGGTAGCCGCCCTCCTGCGGTAGCCCCCCGAGCCCGGCCAGGGCATCCAGCCCCAGGGGCAACCAGGCCAGTCCCAGGGCGACCATCCCCAAGACCGCAACCAGGAGCCAGACCGCCCGACGGCAGGCCGCCAGGGGCCGAGTCAGACCCGCACCCAGGGCCAGGCCGGTCATGAAGAGGCCGTTGAGCAGGGCCACCCGCTCGAACACCAACCCCACCTGGGCCTGGTAGCGCAGCAGCAGGGCCAGTTGCCCGGCCATGGCGATCAGCCCCAGCACGGTCAGGGCGAAGACCCCCGCCGGGCGGGTCTGGGCCGCCCCGCCCTTCCCTTCCAGGGCCGCACGCAGGAGCCACAGGGCCACCAGCAGGGCGGGCGGGATCAGGTAGGGCCAGGCCCCCAGGGACTGCATCCGCTCCAGGGCAGCGACGAAACCGGAGGCGCTGAACTGGCCCCACAGGACCATGTTCAGGTAGTAGGTCACAGGTCGGGCATCGGTGTTGACCTGGGCCCCGGCCTGGTCGAGCTGCCCGTGCAGGAAGGCGACCTCGTCGCGCGGCAGCATTTCCGCCAGGGCCCCCACCGGCAGGCTGTGGTCCGCCAGGGGGGCGGCCAGGTAGCGGCGGCGCAGCTCGGCCGGGTCCTCGCTCAGGCGCCCCGGGGCCGGGCTGGCGCAGAAGACCTGGGTATCACCGGGCACCAGGGCGACCTGGCCGAAGACCTCCAAGAGCGTTCGGTAGACCGAGCCCGCATAGCCCCCCACGGCCTTGCCCAGGTAATTGGACGCCGCGCTGACCTGGGTGCAGAAGACCCCGTCCGGGCCCAGGTGGGAGCGCACCAGATCGAAGGCCTCCCGGGTGAAATAGCGGTTACCCGCCGCGCTGGCCGGGGTCGCGTCCAGGGACAGGATCAGGTCGTAGCGGGCATCGGCGGGGAGCTGGCGGAGGTACCGCCGGCCGTCGCCAAAGTGCAGGGTGAGACGTGGATCGGTCAAGGCCCCCCGCCCGGCCTCATCCAGGAAGGGCTGCACCCCCTCGAAGGCGGCAGCGTCCTGCTCGACCTGGTCGAGGCGCTCCAGTGGATAGCGCAGCAGCCCCGCCGCCAGGCCCCCCGGGAAGCCGCCCAGGACCAGGACCCGCCGCGCCCCCTGGGCCTGGGCGTAGAAGTAGGCCGCCTCCCGCTCCACCTCCAGGGGCCGCGGGAAGCTCTGCTGTATCTGGCCGTCGCCGACCACCGAGGTCTGCTCCCCCAGCCGGGCAATGGCGAGGTGACCGTAGCGGGTGTCCCGGGCTGCGAGCAGCTCCATCCCGGGCTGGAGGGTCGCGAACCGCCACCGCTCCAGGGCCAGGTCCAGCCGGGCGGCCACCGGCGGCAGGGACAGGGCCAGGCCCGCGAAGGCCAGGACCCAGGGCAGCCCGGCGCGGATGCGCCCCGGACGGCCGGGCAGCAGGGCCGCGGTCAGGGCCAGGGCCGCGGTGGTCAGGCCCAGGGTCTGTACCGGCCCCAGCCAACGAATCAGGACTAAGGTGAACAGCACCCCGCCGAGCAGGGCCCCCAGGGCGTCGGCGATATAGGTCCGCGCGACGGGTCCCACAACGGGCCCCGGCACCCGGCCCAAGCCGCGGCCACCCTGCCCCGCCTGGTCCAGGGCCTGGCACGCCAGGGGGAAGGCCAGCCCCAGCAGCAGGCCGCTGGGCAGGGTGACCAGGGTCAGGGCGAGGAACAGGTCCCCCAGGGGCACGAACTCGCTGGAAGACACCTCCAGCACCAGCCGCACCGAGCGCAGGGCCAGGACCTGGGCCATCAGCACCCCGGGCAGGGCCAGCAGGATCCAGCGCAGCGTCGCCCCCGCCGCCCGCTCCCGGCGCCAGCGCAGGGCGGCCAGGGAGCAGCAATTCCAAATTTGAGAGCAACACCTGGCACCGCGGCCGGAAACACCGTG
>DYRB01000066.1:0-6701 GCA_020718945.1 Lamprocystis purpurea
AACTGCGTACCCGCATAGGCACCGCCCTGGGCCAGGACCGGGTACGGGGCAATATCCGCCGCGCCATGGACGGGCTGGTGGCCAAGCGCCGCGCGGCCTTCCCCGACGAGCGCGAACTGGTGCGCCTGCGCAACCAGGGGGCGGCCATCCGCGCCGCGGCCCTGGCCGGGCTGCCGGACCTGCTGGAGGAGCTGGAGCGCAACTGCACCGCCAACGGCATCCGCGTCCACTGGGCCGAGGACGCCGCCCAGGGCAACCGGATCGTCGCCCGCATCCTGGCCGACCAGGGGGCGCGGATGCTCATCAAGGGCAAGTCCATGGTCTCCGAGGAGATGGGGCTGAACGCCTACCTGGAGGGGCAGGGGGTGGAGGTGGTCGAGACGGATCTGGGTGAGTTCATCATCCAGCACGCCGGGGAGGCCCCATCCCACATAGTCGCCCCAGCGGTGCACAAGGACCGCCGGGAGATCGCCGCCCTGTTCCGCGAGCGTTTCCCAGCCGAACTGGCCGCCGGGTCCGAGGGCGAGGCCATCGAGGCCCTGACCGCCGCCGCCCGCCGGTTGTTGCGGGCCCGTTTCCGCCAGGCCCGGGTGGGGCTGTCCGGGGTCAATTTTGCGGTGGCGGAGACCGGCACCCTGTGTCTGGTGGAGAACGAGGGCAACGGGCGGATGTGCACCACGGCCCCGGAGGTGCACATAGCCGTCATGGGCATCGAGAAGGTCATCGCCCGGCTGGATCAGGTCCCGCCCCTGCTGACCCTGCTCACCCGCTCCGCCACCGGGCAGCCGATCACGACTTACTTCAACATGATCTCCTCGCCCCGTCGGCCGGGGGAGAAGGACGGCCCCCAGGCGGTCCACCTGATCCTGCTCGACAACGGGCGCTCGCGCATCCACGCCGATCCTGAGTTGCGCGACGGGCTGCGCTGCATCCGCTGCGCCGCCTGCATGAACCATTGCCCCGTCTATACGCGGCTCGGCGGCCACGCCTATGGGACCGTCTACCCAGGGCCCATCGGTACGGTCATAGAGCCCCAACTCCAGGGCATCGCGGCCCAGGGGGAACTCGCCTCCGCCTCGACCCTGTGCGGGGCCTGTGCCGAGGTCTGCCCGGTGCGTATCCCCCTGCCCAAGCTGATCAATCGACTGCGCTTCGAGGGGGTGCGCCAGGATTCCGCACCGACTGGGGTGCTCCAGCACGGCGTCCGGCGCAGGCCCCTGGAGGCCCTGGTCTGGCGCCTCTGGGCCCTGGTCCATGCCCACCCGGCCCTGTACCGGGCCGCCACCGCTCTGGCCGCCCGGCTGCGCCGGTTGCAACCCCAATCCCTGGGGCCCTGGACCCGCACCCGCAAGGCCCCGGCCCTGGCCCCCAAGGGCCTGCACCGCCTGGCCCGGGAGGAGGGGATAGCTAGTGAATAACGCCCGCGAGCACATCCTGGGGCGGCTGCGCGCCGCCCAGACCCAGGCCCAGGCGCGGCCTGTGGCGGTCCCGATGCGTCAGTTCGACTGGACCCCTGCGGAGCGCCTGGCCCGCTTCTGCGAGCGCCTGGAGGCGGTGCGCGGGGAGGTCCATCGGGTCGGACCCGATTGGCGCCACCGGCTGTTCGACCTGCTGCGGGCCAAGGGGGTGCGGACCCTGCTCCACGGCGATCACGACCCCCTGGGGGCCCGCCCGGACCTGGTCTGGCCGGACCCCCAGGCGGTGCGCCTGATCCCCTACCTGCACCCGGTGGAGGACTGGCGGGGGCGGCTGTTCGAGGAGGTGGATGCCGCCTTCACCAGTTGTCGGGCGGGCATCGCCGAGACCGGTTCCCTGGTCCTGTGGCCGACGCCGGCGGAGCCGCGGCTCATGTCCCTGGTCCCGCCCATCCATGTCTGCCTGCTGGATGCGGACTTCATCTATTCCACCCTGGCCGAGCTGATGGCCGCCCAGGGCTGGGCCCGGGGCATGCCGACCAATGCCCTGGTCATCACGGGTCCCTCCAAGTCCGCCGACATAGAGCAGACGCTCACCTACGGGGTCCATGGGCCCAAGCAGTTGATTGTGTTTGTAGCTTCCAGCTTCTAGCTTCTAGCTTCTCGCTTCTCGCTTCTAGCAACGCAGCGCGTGTCGCGCCGCGGCCGCGCTCGCAACGGCCAGGGTGGTCATGTTCAGGGTGCGGCGCACGGTGGCGGCGGGGGTGAGGATGCAGGCCGTGGCGGCCGCACCCATCAGGATCGGGCCCACCGTCACGCCGCCGCTGGTGGTGGTCTTGAGCACGTTGTAGAGGATGTTGGCGGCATCCAGGTTCGGGCAGATCAGCAGATTCGCCGAGCCGCTGAGGGTGGTGTTTGCCAGGTAACGGCTACGGATGTCTTCTTCCAGCGCGGCGTCGCCGTGCAATTCGCCATCACATTCGATGTCCGGGTGGCTGGCCACGAACAGGTCACGCGCCAGGCGCATCTTCTTGGCCGAGGCACGTGTGGATGAGCCATAGCTGGAGTGCGACAAGAAGGCGACCTTGGCCGGCAGGCCAAAGCGCCGAATCTCCTGCGCGGCCATCCCGGCGATCTCCGCCAGTAGTGGCGCGCCTGGGTCTTCATTCACATAGGTGTCGGCAATGAACAAGGGCCCGCGGTCCGTCATCAGCGCGTTGAGGGTAGCGTAATTGCCCACGCCAGGCTTCAGGCCGATGATGTTGTGGATGCGCTCGAGATGGGTCTCAAAGCTGCCCGCCAGGCCGCAGATCATGGCGTCGGCGTGGTCCAGGGCGACCATCAGTGAGGCGATGATGGTGTTGGAGCGACGCACCGCCGCCTTCGCCACCTCAGGGGTAGCGCCATTGCGGCCCATGAGTTGGTGGTAATGCTCCCAGTACTGGTGAAAGCGCGGGTCCTGCGCAGGGTTGACGTTCTCCACATCCTGCCCCAAGCGCATGCGTAGCCCCGCTGTCTCAATGCGCGCCTCGATCACGGCGGGACGCCCGATCAGGATGGGCCGGGCCAGGCAGTCATCCAGCGCCATTTGGGCCGCACGCAGGGCCCGTTCGTCCTCGCCGTCGGCAAAGGCCACCCGCTTTCGGGCGTCAGGTACGGCCTTGGCGGCGTTGATAATCGGGCGCATGAGGATGCCGGTCTGGTAAACGAAGAGCGACAGGCTCTCCTTGTAGGCCTGCATGTCGGCAATGGGGCGTGCGGCCACACCCGAGTCGGCCGCCGCCTGGGCCACGGCGGGGGCTATCTGCAGGATCAGGCGCGAGTCGAAGGGCTTGGGGATCAGGTAGTCAGGCCCAAAGGTCAGGTCCTGACCGGCGTATGCAGTCGCCACTTCATCGCTGGTCTCGCTCTTGGCCAGATCGGCGATCTGGCGGACGCATGCGAGCTTCATCTCCGGCGTGATCTTGGTGGCCCCGCAGTCGAGTGCGCCGCGGAAGATATAGGGGAAACACAGGACGTTGTTGACCTGGTTCGGGTAGTCCGAGCGGCCGGTGGCAATGATGCAGTCAGGCCGCGCGGCCTTGGCCAGCTCGGGGCGGATTTCCGGCTCGGGGTTGGCCAGTGCCAGGATGATAGGTCTCTCGGCCATGGTCTTTACCATGTCCACGGTCAGTACGCCGGCGGCGGAGCAACCCAGGAAGACATCGGCGTCCTTGACCACATCGGCCAGGGTCCGCGCCCTGGTCGGTTGCGCGTAGCGGGCCTTGGATGCGTCGAACCCACCAGGACGGTCTTCGTAGATCACTCCCTTGGAATCGACCATGAAGACATGCTCGCGCCTCACGCCGAGACCGACCATCACGTCCACACAGGCCAGCGCCGCCGCACCGGCACCCGAGACGGCCAGTTTCACGGTAGAGATGTCCTTCCCGACCAGTTCCAGACCGTTGAGCAGTGCGGCGCTGGAGATAATGGCCGTGCCGTGCTGATCGTCATGGAACACCGGGATGTTCATGCGCTGGCTCAGCTCGTGCTCGATGTAGAAGCACTCCGGCGCCTTGATGTCTTCAAGGTTGATGCCGCCCAGCGTCGGCTCCAGTGCGGCAATGATCTCAATGAGTTTGTCCGGGTCGCGCTCGGCGAGCTCGATATCGAATACATCGATGCCCGCGAATTTCTTGAACAGGCAGCCCTTACCCTCCATGACGGGTTTGCTGGCCAGGGGGCCAATGTCGCCCAGGCCCAGCACGGCGGTGCCATTGGTGACGACGCCTACCAGATTTCCGCGTGACGTATACTCGGCCGCGAGCGCCGGATTGGCCTGGATATCGAGGCAGGGGTAGGCCACGCCTGGAGAATAGGCCAGCGAGAGGTCGCGCTGGTTCGAAAGCGGCTTGCGAGGCGTAACGGCGATCTTGCCCCGACTGGGGTTGCGATGGTAGTCGCGGGCGGCTTCGCGCAACGCCTGTTCGGCAGTGGACAGATTCTGGGTCATTAAAGTATCAACTCACATATTGAGAACAAATCCGGTCGCTGGCCGAATCAGGCCTGGGGCGGGCGGATCAGGGTGGAGATACCTGCGGCGAGGATCAGGATGCTGGTCAGTACCGGGCCGAAGGGCTGTTCCAGGCGCAGGGCCAACCAGAAGGCGGCGATGTAGGCCAGGCCGCCCAGGGTCACGGAGAGGATCAGGGCGCCGCGCCAGCTCGGGGAGATGCGAAAGGCGACCCAGGGCGGGATCAGGGTCAGCGCAAAGGTCCCCATCACCCCCAGGGTCAGCGCGGCGGCGGCGATCTGCAACGCCGTTATGACCTCGAACCACAGCCGCCAACGCCGCACCGGTCGCCCATTGGCGCAATCGGTGCAGGGGAAGAGGCGGGCGTGCACCAGGCGCGGCAGCAGCCAGGCCAGGGCCGGGGCCGTGACCAGGGCCGCCAGGCCCAGGCCAGCCAGGTCCGGGGGGCCGACCAGCAGAATGCGCCCCTCCAGCACCCCAGGGCCCATGCCGGTGCCGGGCACCCTGTTGGTGGCCACCAGGCTTGCCGCCGTCCAACCGATCAGGATCATGAACCCGGAGACGATGCTGCCCCGGTGGGTCCAGAGGTGTTGGATCAGGGCCCCGGCCAAGGCCCCCACCGGGGCCCCGAGGATCAGGGGCATGCCGGCCGCCAGGCCCGCGACCCCGGTCGCCGCGGCCAGGCAGGCCAGGCCGAGGGCGGCCAGCCATTCCTCTTGGAGGCGCAGCAGGACCCCGAGCAGGGGCAGGAGCAGGGCCGGCAGGAGCCCGGCCCCCAGGGGCAGGCGAAACAGGGGGTCAAGGATCATCTCCATGCCCCTACCTCCAGCACCCGGGTGCAGGCGCTGGCCAGGAAACCCCGGTCCGGGCTGGCGATGAGGACCCCGCGGTCCCGGGTCTGGCGGTCGATGAGGTCTGCCAGCAGGGCCCGGTCGAGGGCGTCCAGGGTCCCGGTGGGCGCGTCGAGCAGGATCAAGTCGGCCCCCGACCCCAGGGCGATCCACACCGACAGGATCTGGTACTGGTGGCCGGTCAGGCTGTCCACCCGCTGGCGCAGCAAGGTACCCACGCGCGTTGGGATGCCCTCGGTGTGGGACCCGGCCAGGTGGATGAACTCACTTACCCGCATGGGCAGGCAGCGCGGTCGCACCGGGCGCTGTTCCTGGCAGACCAAGGTCAGGCCCGTGGCGTAGTGGATCCGACCCTCGTAGACCTCCGCCCCCCGGGCTATGGCGCGCAGCAGGGCTGACTTGCCGGTCCCCGGCGGGCCCCAGACCCCCAGGCGGTCCCCGCGGTTGAGTTCGAAGGACAGGGGTCCGAGGACCGGGCGGGTGAACCCCACGACCAGGTCCGTGGCCAGCAGCAGGGTCCCGCTCAACGGTCCCCCTGGGAGGTGATGGCGTCCATCCAGCGGCCTATGTGGTCCAGGTAGCCCGCCCCGTCGGCCCCGGGGGCCACATCCAGGGGCAGGGTGACGACCTTGGACTCGATGCGGTTCGCCAGCAGCCGGGTCACCCTGGGGTCGGCATAGTCCGGTGCCAGGATGTCGGGGTGCTGGGTCTGCATGCGCCCGATCAGGTCCGCCAGCTCGGCCCCAGTGGGGGTGACCCCGGGGGTCGTCTCGATCACCGCCAGCGGGGTCAGGCCGAAGCGCTCGAACAGGGCCAGGGGGTCGGCGGCGTAGAGGAGGACCGCCTCGGGCCTGCGTGCTTGGACCTGCCACTTGGGTATCCAGGCGAAGAGCTTGGCCACGAAGCCGTCCGCCCGCGCGGCAAAGCCGGTGCCACGGGCCGGGTCCAGGGTCTCTAACCGCTGCGCCAAGACCCGGGCGACCTCGCCCATCCGCACAGGGTCCAGGTCCAGGCGCGACTGCCCCGGGGCCTGGGGGCTGGCCCCCGGGCGGGGCTCCGGGGCGTTGCGTCCCTGCACTTGGGTGACATCGAGGCGGTTCTCTTGGCCAGGGGCCAGGCCCTTGGGATTGGCCGCCTGGGTGATGGCCGCCGTGAGCCAGCGGTCCTCTAAGCCGTTGCCCAGGGTGAGCAGCAGGTCCGCCCCGCGCAGGGCCTGGACCATGGCCGGCTTGACCTCCAGGCCGGCCAGGGCGCGGTCCGGCGGGGCCAGGGTGCTGACCCGCACCGCATCGCCGCCGACCTCCCGGGCCACCGCCGCCAGGTTGCCGGTGGTAGCGGCTATGTTCAGGGTGGCGGCCTGGGCGGTGCCGGCCAAGCCCAGGGTCAGCGCCAGGGTCAGCGCCAGGGTCAGCGCCAGGG
>DYRB01000066.1:6801-10793 GCA_020718945.1 Lamprocystis purpurea
CCAGGGTCAGCGCCAGGGTCAGCGCCAGGGTCAGCGCCAGGGGCAGGCCCAAGGTCAGGGCCCGACTGAGCGGGTTGGTCAGGGGTCGCATGGCTACCTCAACTCGGCGCCCCGCCGGGCGATGGGGTCAGGGTCAGGAGCCGGGCCCCCGCGGCCCGGGTGTCCACCCCCTGGGCCCGCAGCCGGGCGAGCAGGGCCTGCCCCTGGGCCGCCAGTTCCCGGACCTGGTCCGGGTCGAACAGCTCCAGGGCGGCGGCGAGTTCCGCCGGGGTCGCGGTGAGCAGGCTGGGCAGGAGTTCTTCCGGACTGATGGGGGTCTGTGGGTGGAGCAGGTCGGCCACCAGGGGTTGGTCCAGGAGCCGGAAGTGGATGGCCCTGGCCTCCTCCCCGGCAGCAAGCTCGGACTGGGCCAGGGTGTCCGTCCCGCTGGCGCGGCGGATCGCCTTGGCGGTCAGGTCGATCAGGCGACGCAGGGCGGCGCGCTCCCGGCTGTGGTCCTCGGCCAGGCCACAGGCCTGTTCGTAGTGGCGCTCCAGGTCCTGTTGCAGGGCCAGGACCAGGTCGCTGCCGGCATTGGGGGGCAGGTCCAGGGCCCGCTGGACCAGGACCTGGAGGGCGTCCCGAAATGCCTCCATCTCCTCGTGGTCCGCCCGCTGGGCCTCCAGCAGGTCCAGGGGCGCGACCTCGTCGGCGGGCCAGGCGAACAGCGGGTTGCCGTGGCGGCGACGCAGGTGGCGCTCGCGCCGGCCGGGCTTGTGGGTGAAGGGCAGTTCCATATCAGGGGACCATGGCCTCGTAGAGGGCCGCATAGTCCTGGTCACCGTAGCCCTTGCCCAGGGCGCGGATGCAGGCGGCCTCGATGGTGGTGGTGAAGGCCCCGTCCAGACCCAGGGGCGCGGCTACCTCGCGGAACAGGCGAACATCCTTCAGCAGGTGCTTGAGGGGGAAGTTGGCCCCGGCATAGTCCTGGGTCAGGTAGCGGTCGAGCTTCTTGTCGAAGGTCGGGGCATAGAGGGCACTGCCCCGCAGCAGGGTCATGAATTGCTCGACCTCGATACCCTCAGAGCGCACCAGCCCCAGGCTCAGGGCGAAGGTCGCGGTAAGCCCGCCGATGAGCTGGTTCATGGCGAGCTTGAGCGCCGCCCCCTGACCCACCGGACCGATCCGCTGCGGGTCTTGGCTGAGCATCCGCAGCAGCGGCAGGCAGCGCTCGTACAGGGCTGGGTCCCCGCCGGCCATGATGATGAGACGGCCGCTGCGCGCCTCCGGCAGGCTGCCCAGCACCGGGGCCTCCAGGTAGTCCCCGCCGGCCCGGGCGACCTCGTCGGCCAGGTTGCGGCTCTCCTGGGGGGAGATGGTCCCCATCTGGATGCAGACCTTTCCGGTGAGATCGAGCGGTTCCGGGCCGAACAGGGTCGCGCGGATGGCCGGCGAGTCGCTCAGCACCAGCAGCACGAACTGGGCCCCGGCCACCGCCTCGGCGGCGGTCGGCGCGACGGTCAGCCCCTGGGCCGCCAATGGGGCGGCCCGGTCCGGGCTGCGGTTCCAGCCGGTGACCGCGAGCCCCTCGCGGTGCAGGCGCAGAGCGATCTCGGCGCCCAGCAGGCCCAGTCCCAGTACGGTGGTCTTCATGTTCGTGGCCTCGGTCATTTGCGGACAATAAATCCTCGCCCCAGGCTCAGGGTCGTCCATGGCGCAGCAGGGCAATCACCGGCGCGGTCCGCGGGCTGACCCCGCGCCACAGCCGGAACGACTCCGCCGCCTGCTCCACCAGCATCCCCAGACCGTCCAGGGTCTGCACGGCGCCCTGCTCCCGACCCCACAGGCAGAAGGGGGTGGGGACGTCGCCGTAGACCATGTCGTAGGTCCAGCCGCCGTTGGCCAGGCAACCGGGCGGCAGGGGCGGTATCTCCCCGGCCAGGCCGGCGGAGGTGGCGTTCAAGATCAGGTCGAAGGGGGCCCCCGCCAAGTCATCGAGGCCGCAGCCGGTCACGGGGCCCAGGCCCTCGGCCAGACGGGCGAGGCCCCGGGCCTTGTCGGCGGTGCGGTTGGCGATGGTCAGGCTGGCCAGCCCGGTCTCCAGCAGGGGGCGCAGGACCCCCCGGGCGGCACCGCCGGCCCCCAGCAGCAGGACCCGCCGCCCGGCAAACCCGAACCCGTGGTTGCCGACCAGGTCGCGCACCAACCCGGCCCCGTCGGTGTTGTCGCCGCTCAGGCGACCGTCCGGCAGGGCGATCAGGGTGTTGACCGCCTGGGCCAGGTCGGCCCTGGGGCTGACCTCATTGACCAGTCGCCAGGCCGCCTCTTTGAACGGGACTGTGACATTGAGCCCGCGGCCGCCCTCGGCGAAGAAGGCCAGCACCGTCGCGGGGAAGCGGTCGGGGTCGCAGAGGATACGCCCGTAGTCCAATGCTTGTCCGGTCTGGCGGGCGAACTCGGCGTGGATGAGGGGCGACTTGCTGTGGGCAATGGGATTGCCGATGACGGCGTAGCGGTCCATGGGGATAGGTCCGCGCCGCTCAGTCGGCCAGCCAGCGGGCCACATCCAGGGCGTAGTAGGTCAGGATGCCGTCCGCCCCGGCGCGCTTGAAGCCGAGCAGGGCCTCCAGGACCACAGCGCGCTCGTCGAGCCAGCCCTGCTGGGCGGCGGCCTTGAGCATGGCGTACTCGCCGCTGACCTGATAGGCGAAGGTCGGCGCCCCGAAGCGGTCCTTGACCCGCCGGACCAGGTCCAGGTAGGGCATGCCGGGCTTGATCATGACCATGTCCGCCCCTTCGGCCAGGTCCAGGGCGACCTCGTGGAGGGCCTCGTCGCCGTTGGCCGGGTCCATCTGATAGCTGTACTTGTTGCCCTTGCCCAGGCTGGCGGCGGAGCCCACCGCGTCGCGGAAGGGGCCGTAGAAGCTGGAGGCGTACTTGGCCGAGTAGGCCAGGATGCGGGTGTGGATGTGGCCGGCGGACTCCAGGGCGGCGCGGACGGCCCCGATGCGCCCGTCCATCATGTCCGATGGGGCCACCACATCGGCCCCGGCAGCGGCGTGGGACAGGGCCTGGCGGACCAGCACGGCGACGGTCTCGTCGTTCAGGACATAGCCGCAGCCGTCGATGAGCCCGTCCTGGCCGTGGCTGGTGAAGGGGTCCAGGGCCACGTCGGTGATGACCCCGAGCCCTGGGACCGCCGCCTTCAGGGCCCGCACCGCGCGCTGGGCCAGGCCGTCCGGGTTGTAGGCCTCGCGGGCGTCCTCGGACTTGGCCTCCGGCGGTGTCACGGGGAACAGGGCCAGGGCCGGGATGCCGAGCCCCCAGGCCTCCCGGGCCATCGCCACCAGCAGGTCGATGGACAGCCGCTCGACACCGGGCATGGACGGCACGCCCTCGCGGCGACCCTCGCCCTCCAGGACGAACACCGGGTAGATCAGGTCGTCCGGGGTCAGACGGTTCTCCCGCATCAGGCGGCGGGAGAAGTCGTCGCGGCGCATGCGGCGCATGCGGGTCAGGGGGTAGGCGGCGCGGCCGGAGTCGGTGGCGGGCATGGGGTTGCGATTCCTCGGTCTTGGGCGGGGCGCGGGGCCCGGGGCGCCCGGGGGTTGGAGCGCGGGGCCGTAACATAGCGCACCGCCGGCCGGGGCTCCACCCCGGAGAGGGGTGCCCAGGGTATGGACACCAGGCCCTGTCGCCGGCTGGGGGCCAGCAGTCCCAGGTTTGGGACCATGATTTGCCACCGAGCCCGGAAGCACCCTGGGAGCGCCGCCTCGGCGCGACCGGGTGAAGGTCGAGGGTGGATAAGGAACGATTCGGCAACAACCTCAACACCCTGCCCGTCAGCTACCAGCCAGGCCGCGGTGGCCGCCATAGGCGCGGCGGGACGCCGCGTGACCCGGTTGCCGGCCGGAGGCCGGCTCCGGGGAGGCCCCAGTTGCCGAGCGAAACCCGGCGCCCTTGGGAGCGCCGGCATCTTGCCGGCACTGGGTCCCCCGGCGTCCCGCCGGGGG
>DYRB01000067.1 GCA_020718945.1 Lamprocystis purpurea
GGTCTGGCCGAGAAGGTCTGGCCGAGAAGGTCTGGCCTGCCCCGACCCCGGCACCGTCGGGCACCCCTCGGGCCCCGTCCGGGTCGGTGGCGATGGGCTGTCAGTCCCCTGCGAACAAGCCGTCGGCGCCTGGCCCCAAGTGCGTAATCGCACTGGCCAGCCGCTCTGCCCAGCCGGTGATGTCGGCGGCGGTGCGCAGCCCATCCTGGCGCATCTCGATCATGACATGGGGGATGCCGCGGCCCTCGCCGTGGGTGGGCAGGGTGTAGTCGTGGGCGTCGTCCACCCCGTAGGGTTGGTTGTCCCCGATGCACAGGTCGCCGGGCCGTCGCAGGGCCGGCAGCAGCAGGTCGGCCAGGCGCCGGTCGCGCCCATAGGCGACCCCGGCGTGCCAGGGGCGCGGCGCGGCGTCGAGGACCGGGGTGAAGCTGTGGATGGACAGGAGCAGGGTAGGGCGGCCGGCCCGACCGGCCAGCAGCCGATCCACCGCCTGGTGGTAGGGGTCGAACAGGGCCCTGACCCGCTCGGCCCTGGCCTGGGGGCTCAGGTCCCGGTTGCCTGGGACTGGCACCCCGGCGCTCTCGGGGGCCATGGACTCGGGGTTCGCCAGGGGGCGGTTGAGGTCTATGACCAGGCGCGAGTAACCGCCCAGCACCAGGGGTGCGTCCAATCGGGCGGAGAGCCCCAGGGCCACCTCGGCGGCCCCCGGGTCCCAGGCGATGTGGTCGGCGAGATCGGCGGCGCCCAGGCCCAGGCTGCCCAGCCGGAGCGGGACCCGATTGGAGGCGTGGTCGCAGACCAGCAGGACCCGGGCCAGGCCGGTTGGGTTGACCAGACTGAAGGGGGGCGGCTCGCCGGGGGAGAGTAGGGCGGACCCGGTCAAGCCGCAGCCTTCAACTCGTCGGTCCAGACCCGGAAGCCCTTGAGGGTGTTGGGGCCGAAGGCATTGCTCAAGGGCACGTCCGCGGCGTCGCGGCCCTGGGCGATGAGGACCCGCCCGATGCGCGGGACCCGGTTGCGCGGGTCCACGGTGTGCCAGCGCCCGCCCAGGTACACCTCGAACCAGGCGGAGAAGTCCATGGGTGCCGCGGTCGGCGGGACCCCGATGTCCCCCAGGTAGCCGGTGCAGTAGCGGGCCGGGATGTTCATGCAGCGGCAGAAGGCGACGCCCAGGTGGGTGAAGTCGCGGCAGACCCCGACCTTCTCGTGGAATGCTTCCAGGGCGGTCTTGGTGGCCCGGGCGTGCTCGTAGCCGAAGCGGATGTGGTTGTGGACAAAGTCGCTGATGGCCTGGACCCGGGCCCAGCCCAGGGGGGTCTTGTCGAACAGGGACCAGGCGATATCGGAGAGCCGGTCGGTCTCGCAGTAGCGGCTGCCCTGGAGATAGACCAGGGTCTCGCTGGGCAGGTCCTCCACCGCATGTTGCACCGCCCCCGGGTCCCTGGCGTCGGGCAGGCCAGGGTCATTGATGACCGCGTTGGTGGAGATGCGGATCTCCCCCGGCGGGGCCACGATGCGGCTGCACCAGTTGCCGAACCCATCCCGGTAGGCGACCAGGGGCACGGCGGGCTGGGTGACTATGTGGTCCGGGACCACCAGGTCTGAGACCCGGCTGTAGTGGACGTTGAGGGTCAGGATCATGGGCGTGCGCTGGGGGCACTCGTAGACCAGTTCGTAGCCGAGGCGGATCTGCATGGGGCGACTCCGGGTGAGGCGGTTCAGGGGCCGCGGGTGGGGGTTAGGAACAGTTCAGAAACAACTGAGACATCTGGGGGGCGGGCGTCCCGCCCGCCAGACGGGCCAGAGGCCCGTCCCCCGGTCCAGAACGTATCGCTTGTTCTTGAACCGTCGCTTAGGCTGCGTGTCCGGTTCATTCCCAGCGTCGGTGCCCGATCCCGTGGGGCCGTTCTGCCGGGCGCGACGGGAGCGACCAGATAACCATCTCGACGGTTACCCCGGCCTGCTGGCCCTTGAAGCGGAAGATGAGGCGCGCCTTCATGGTCACGAGCATGCCACACCGGTATGGGGTTTCACAGGCCATGATCCTGGGTGACGGGGGCGCGGGGTGATGGGCGCCATACCTCAGTGACACCCGATGTGGCGCGTGGGAGCGGCGCCCTCGCCGCGACGCAGGGGGCCACGAAGCGTGAAGACGTGCACCGTCCCCCCATACCGTGCCCGTTTGGGGCAGACGCCTCTCTGGAAGACGCCCGGTCGCGGCAGCGACTCCAGGGGCGGTCAGGCGTTCGGGTCACCCTGTAATAGCCGCTTCAGGCGCTTGACCTCGGCCAGGGCGGGCAGGACGGGGCATTCGCCCCGTCCGGAAGGTTGGAGGGCAACCCTGCGGGCAACCGGGCAATTGGGTCCGGTTCCGCTGGCCAAGGGTCTTCGCACCCGCGCGGGTCTCGGCTCGGGCCGTGGGCCAGGCTGCCGGAGCTGCGTGGCGGGGACTTGAGCGTGTTGGCCCTCGAAACCCAATCAGGGTTCCTTGAGCGAGCCTCATGTTCACAATGGAACCAGATTACTTCGGCCAGACAGGGCGCTCGCGCAGTTGCGGACTGAGGGCAGGGCAGGGCGCCTTCAGCCTCGTCGAATACGCGGGGCTCCAAGGAGGCCCTTGTCCGAGCGTGTGACTAGGCCGGGGGCATAACACCAGTGGTCCTCCCGCCAACCACCCGTCGCCCGCCTGGCCAGGGCGTGGCTGGGTCTGACCGGGGTCTGCTCCGTTTAGACGGGCACAGCCCCAAGATACTGGAGCACCGCAATGCTGCCGCTGATGCCTAGCCCGGTCACCAGGGCGATGTAGCTGTAGCGCAGCCATTGGTACTTGCGCTGCAGGGCGCGGGCGCCGCTGTAGATGTCCGCGATGACGGCCTGGTAGACCCCGGCGTCGGTCCGCAGGAGATCGGCCATGTGCTCCAGGTAGTCAGGGTAGTCCACGCTGGCGATGCCGCCGAAGAACAGCGGGTTGAGCGTGGTCTTGAGGCCCTCCTTGTCCAGCCGGTGATGGGTGACCGAGGACCGCGGTATCAAGGCCCCGAGGGCGAACATCCCCGCCACCACCGCGGACACCAGGAGCAGTTCCAGGGGCAGGGGAAAGGCCCCCTGGGTCAACTTGGTCGCGGACAGGGTGACGCTCAGGAAGGTCATACCCAGGACAATGTTGGCCTTCTGGTCCGCCAATGTGGCCAGGGCCATCTGGTTCTGCTGGGCGGTGCGCAGCATGTAGTCGACCGAGGACCGCGCCTTGACGTCGGCCAGCATAGGGGCTCCTGGGTGGTGCAAAGGGAGGGGCAAGGACCCGGCGGCAACTTGGCCGCTGCCTGCCGGGTCGGGGCGGATTTTAGCCGCGAGCGCGGCGGGCCGCGAGCCCCCCCGTGCCTCCTTGGGTGCCTCCTTGGGCGCCTCCTTGGGCGCCCCCCTTTGGCGCACCCAGGCTCTCCCCTGCCGCGCCTGCCGGTGCGCCCCCGGCAAGTCCGAGCCCTGGCCTGCCCCGCCTTGCCCCGAGCGAGCCCTGGCGCGCAACTTGCCGGCGATTCGAAACCCAAGCCCCCACGACAAGGTCGCGCACCCATGATGGTCAAGGCACTCGGCGAGGCACCGATCCAGAACTACCTGGCCGATCTGCACCGGCGGCTCGCCGGGCTCAACGACGGCGCCCTGGCCTCCTATATTCCGGAGTTGACCCGGGCCGACCCCAACTGGTTCGGGATGCTGGGGCGCTACGCCGGCCACGACCTGGCCATAGACGAAAAGGTCTGCGCCTCGGAGGCCCGCACCGGCCACCGCAACCGCGCCCTGGCCCACCTGATGCGCAATTTCGACATCATCGAGTCAGACCCCGAGCCGGGGCTGGACCTCTACTTTCGCCAGTGCTCGGTCCTGGTGGGCTGTCGCGACCTGGCCCTGATGGGGGCCTGCCTGGCCAACAACGGGGTCAATCTGTTCCACACCGGTCGGGCCACCTCCGCCTCCATCATCCGGACCCGCTTCGACGCCACTCAAGTCGGCTCGGAGCGCCGCCGCCGCCTGGCCGAGCGCGACCTGCTGACCCGCCACGGGGCTCGCATCCGGGTCTACGAACTGCAAGGGGACCTCAGCATAGGCGCCACCGAGTCCCTGATCAGCGAGGTCCTCGCGGAGTTGGAGGGGGTCGATACCCTGATCCTGGACCTGGGCCGGGTGGTCAACCTGGATCGGGCCGCGGCCCGGCTCCTCAGCGACCTGGGGCGAGACCTCTGCGCCGGGGGCCGCGCCCTGCTCATGCCGGGCGCGGGGAACAAGTATGGCTTCGTGCGCGGGGTCACCGCGGCCTGGCCCGAGTCCAGGGGGCTGGCCCCGTTCCGCTTCGACGACTGTGACCAGGCCCTGGAATGGGCGGAGGACCGGCTGCTGACCGCCCTTGCCCCGGCTGCCGCCCAAGAGGAGGCCAGCCTGGCGGACAACGACCTCTGCCTGGCCCTCGGCGCCGAAGAACTGGCCGAGCTCTCGCGCATCGCGCAGCGCTTGGACTACGCCCCAGGGGCCCTGGTCTTCGCCAGCGGTCAGGCGGCGGACGCCCTCTATCTCATCGCCCGGGGACAGTTCGAGGCCTTGCTCCCCCAGCCGGGCCAGCCCCCCCCGGCGCCTGTCCACCCTGGGGCCGGGGATGGCCTTCGGCGAACTGCCCCTGGCGAGCGGCCAGCCGCGTTCCGCGGACCTGATAGCGCGCGACGGCGGGACCTGCTGGCGGGTCCCCTACGCCGCCATGGGCGACGCCCTCAAGCTTCGCCTGCCGGCGGTCATTGCCTCGCGCCTGGCGGAGCGCCTGGCGGACCAGGCGCGGGTGTTGCGGGTCCGGGGCTGATGCCTGCCCCAGCCCCAGGGTCAGGCCGGCTGGAAGGGATCGATCTCGGCGTCCTTGACCCGCAACTGGCCGATGAGCCGAGGGCGGGCAGAGGCATTGGAGAGCGGACCCGACTGGGTCCATCCATCGCGACCTGGCCCAAGGTCAGGCTGTCGTAGTCGGCTCGGGGAAGGGTCGCAGGCGGATGGCGTACTGCTGGTCCTCACAGGCGATGTGATCGATGAGCCAGTCCTGGGCGACCTCCAGGGCCCGTTCGGCCAGGTGCTGGCTGGCGCCGCAGACCTCCAGGTCGTAGCCGAGTTGGTCGAGGCTGTCGAAGAAGGCCGAGTGGAGCCTCTGATGCGCCTCGAGCCCCGGGAAGGCGTCCCGCCGCATCAGGGCCTCCTCGGTCTGGAAGTGCCGGGCCGCATAGTCCCGAAGGAAGGCGACCGCCTCCTCGACAGCGTGCTCGCCCTGGCAGTTGAGGATCTGATCATGGAGGCGGTGGGCGGCCTCGAAAAACCCCCGGTGCTGTTCGTCGATCTCGGCGATGCCGAGGCAATAGGAATCCGACCAGTTCTTGAGCATGCGTCACCTTCGGTGGGGCCTTGAGGGGGGTGCTGTTTCAGGGTGGCAGGGCCGGCCGGCAGACGGAGGTCGGCCGCCCTGAACCCCATCCTCAGGCCGTCAGGACCGCCATGGCCAGTTCGTCCTGGGCATCGGTCATGTAGGGGATGCCGGTGACGTCCGCGGTCTCGCGATTGGCCGACATCAGGTCCCCCCGGGAGAGTTGGTCGATGGAGAACTTGCGTGCCCCGGCCATGAATTGCTGGAGCCCGCAGGCGAGTTTGTCCGCATAGCCATACATGGCCACGGCACCGAAGGGGATCTCCGCCATGGCCTCCTCGCCCACCTTCTGGCGCACCGCCTCCCAGCCGGAGAAGATTGCCTCCGGGGCCTTGCCCAGGGCCTTGACCGTCGAGGGCAACTGGTCCCAGTTACCGTTCACCGCGGCGCGGCGCTCCGGCCTCAGGACGCCCTCGATGTTGCTCCCCAGGAAGCCCGGGATCATGGGGGCCCGGCCCATGCACACCAACTTGGTGAACGGGGCACCCAGGGTCAGGGCCTTGAACAGGTGATCCTCCCGCGCGAAGCCGCCGGCCAGGGAGATGTCCGGCGGGGTGATGCCGCGTTCGGCCAGGATGCGGCAATAGTCGTAGGCCTTGGCGTGCAAGGGCAGGGATGGGACGCCCCAGTGGTCCATCATGTTCCAGGGGCTCATCCCGGTGCCGCCGCCGGAGCCGTCGATGGTCAGCAGGTCGAGCCCCGCATCGGCGGCGAAGCGGATGGCCATGGCCAGGGCCTCCATGCCGTAGGACCCGGTCTTCAGCGAGATGCGCCGGAATCCCAGGGCCCGCAGGCGTGCCACCTCGCCCATGAAGGCCGTGCGGACCTGTTCCGCGGAGCTCAGGTCCGTGGCGCCGAGGCGGCTGTGACGGGCGAAGCTGGTGATGGCGCCGCGCTCGAAGGCCCTGCGCACCCCGGGGTCCGTCGGGTCCGGGTCCACCACATAGCCCCGTGCCTTGAGGAAACAGGCATAGTCGATGTCGCGGACCTGGATCTCGCCGCCGATATTCTTGGCCCCCTGACCCCACTTCAACTCGATGATGACCTGATCCCCGTACTTGTCGATCAGGTATTCGGCCACACCGTTGCGGGTGTCTTCCACGTTCATCTGGACGATGATGGCGCCGAAGCCGTCGAACCAGCGCAGGAAGGTCTGGATGCGACGGTCCAGTTCGGGTGCCGCGCTGATGCGGCCGTTGTCTATGACCGCCGCCCGGTCGATGCCGACCACGTTCTCCCCGATCACGATGGGGAAGCCGCACAGGGCGGCGCCCACGGCGAAGGAGTCCCAGTACTTGGCGGCGATGAAGGTGGAGCCCAGGGCCCCGGTCATGATGGGCAGACGGCAGGTCGTCTGCACCCCCCGGCCGAAGCGGGTGGTGATATCGACGTTGGGGAAGATGCGATCATCGCTGGCGGTGGAGAGTCGGTCGGTAAGGCCTTGGGCACCATAGGCGTACCCCTGGATACGCAGGGCGTGGTACCCCACCCCCTCCGCGACGACATTGGCCGATCCCGCCGTGGTCTCGCCGAAATTCCGGGGGTAGAGCAGCTTGCGGCCGAGGAGGGACGACAGCCAGGTCTCGCACTTGCCCTTGCAGTCTGCGCTGCACAGGGTGCAGAGGCCCGACTCACACGGATTGCCGCGATTGGTCGTGCCCAGGGCGTCGTTTTGCTTGGGTGCTTCGTACATGGACCTTCCTCCTTACTGGCGTGGGTTGCCGGCGTGGGTTGCCGGCGGGGGTTGCCGGCGTGGTGATGACTGGGGCAGGGGGCGCCCTCGCGGACGGGCCGGCCAGGCCCAGCCCAGGCTGTGGCGGGGGCAGCCCTGGGGTGGGAGTGCCCGGCTGCGTTGGGGTCCTGACACTATCGGTGGGGCCGTGGGCCAAGGTCTCCCGCCTGGGACCTCGATGCGCGGTGGGCTTGCAGCTCTGTTGCGGGCCTGCCGGGGGCGCTGGTCTGCACCAACCGAGTGCGGCTGGCTGCGCCGCTGCGGGGCGCGATGCTACACCTACAAAAAGTGCGCCTCAATAGGGGGGCGGGCTTGGTCTTGGCGCCAGGGCACTGCTCCAAGAAGGTGCGCTGACGGCAGGCCGCACCGCGGCCGGAAGCACCGTGGGAGCGCCGCCTCGGCCGCTGTTCCCGACGCGGCTCTACCTCCTCCATCCCTGGAGTCGTCGGCGCGACCGGGCGAAGCCTGGCGAGCCTGGTGGTCACCACACTACAGGGGTCGCGGCGAGGCGCCGCTCCCACGGGCACCGATCTGGCGTCCAGATTTGGCCTCGTGACACAGCTTCGCGGTGTCACGCAAGGGTGCTGCGCCCCGCGCAGACTCCCTGCCCGGCCTGAGGACAGCGACTTCCGCGACAGCCACTTCCTGACTGGACCCGCCCTAGCGCCGCCCTCATCGCCATCCTGACCATGGTGGGGACCACCCGAACCCCGGCTACCCCCCCTTCCGCTGTATCCCCAACCGCTTCATCCGCTCCCACAGGGACTTGCGGCTGATGCCCAGGCCCTCGGCGGTGGCCATCACCTTCCCGGCGTTGGCGTCCAGGCGCTGTTCTATGTAGCGGCGCTCGCATTCGGCCAGGTAGCCGTCCAGGGACCCGTCGCTGGGCGGGGCGCAGCTGGGGCACGAGGCGGGCTCGAACAGGTCCAGGGGGCGCAGGACCTCCCCGTCGGCGAAGATGCAGGCCCGCTCGATGCAGTGACGCAGCTCCCGCACATTGCCCGGCCAGGGGTGGGCGGCCAGGGCCTGCCCGGCGGCCGGGTCCAGGCGCAGGGCGCGCCCACCGCGGCGGGCCCCGCAGTCGGCCAGGAAGGCGGCGGCCAGCCAGGGGATGTCCTCGGGGCGCTCGCGCAGCGGCGGGATGCGCAACTGGACCAGGTTGATGCGGAAGTACAGGTCCTCGCGGAAGCGCCCGTCCAGGATCAGGCCCTCCAGGTCCTGGTGGGTAGCGAAGACCACCCGGGCGTCCACCTGGATGGTCCCCTTGCCGCCGACCCGGACCACGGTGCGCTCCTGGAGTACGCGCAGCAGCTTGGCCTGGAGCGGCAGGGGCATGTCGCCCACCTCGTCCAGGAACAGGGTCCCGCCGGACGCCTGCTCGAAGACCCCCGCATGGGCCTGACTGGCCCCGGTGAAGGCCCCGCGCTCGTGGCCGAACAGCTCGGACTCGGCCAGGGTCTCGACCAGGGCGGCGCAGTTGACGGCGACGAAGGGACCGCGCCCGCTCAATTGGTGCAGGCGGCGGGCCACCACCTCCTTGCCGGTCCCGGTCTCGCCGCGGATCAGGACCGTGGCGTCCAGGGGGGCGATGCGCCTCAGCAGGTTGTCCACCCGCTCCATGGCCGGGGAGACCCCGAGCCGCACCTCGCCGCGGCGCGCCGGACCCGTCCCCATGAGGTCGCGCACCCGGGCCAGCAGGTGGTCCAGGTCGAAGGGTTTGGTGATGTAGTCCGCCGCCCCCAGGCGCAGCAGCTCCACGGCCCGGTCCAGGTCGCCGAAGCCGGTGACGAAGACGAAGGGCGGGACCTGGGCCCGGGCGGCGCGCAGGCGCTCGAACAACTGGTCCCCGGACAGGCCAGGCAGCCGGATGTCGCACACCACCAGGGCGAAGGGCTCGTTGAGCAGGCGCGTCTCGGCCTCCTCGGCGTCCTTGCACCAGCAGGCGTCGATGCCCTCCAGGGCGAAGCGGTCGGCCAGGGACTCGCCCATGATGGGGTCGTCCTCCACCAGGCACAGGCGGCTCATGGCCGACCACCAGCCGCGACGGGCAGGGCGGCGGGCAGGGCCTCTTCGCGCAGGAAGGGCAGTCGAACCTCCATCTCGGTGCCGGGGTCCAGGCGCCGGACCTCGATGCTGCCGCCGAGCTGGCTCAGGATCTGGTAGGTCACCCAGAGCCCCAGGCCGTGGCCGCCGCTGCCCGAGTAGAAGGGCTCGAACAGGCGTTGCAGGTGCTCCTCGTCGATGCCGGGGCCGTCGTCCGTCACCCGCAGGAGCAAGTGGCTCCCCTGGGGCTCGCAGGTCATGCCAACCTGCCCGCCCTCGGGCGCGGCCTGGATGGCGTTGAGCAGCAGGTTGATGAGGATCTGGCGCACCGCGGTGGAGGGCAGGGGCACCCGCCCGTCCAGGCCGCAGCGCCAGTCCAGGTGCAGCCCCTTCTTGGTCACCTGGGCGTGGATCAGGGTGTGCAGGTCCTCCAGGTCGGCGCGGGACAGGGGGTGGGCCTCCACCCGAGCCTGGACCAGCAGGGCGGAGACGATGGACTGGATCTGGCGCAGGCCGCGGTCGAGCAGGTCCACGGTCTTCTCCGCCACCTTGGGGTCGGCCCCGTGGTGACGGAAGGTGCTGATGGCGTTGAGCATGCCCCCCAGGGGGTTGTTGATCTCGTGGGCAACCCCGGCAGCGACCTGACCCACCGCGGCCAGGCGCTCGGTGTGGAGCATCTCCTTCTCCAGCAGCCGCTTCTCCCTCAGCCCGGCGACCATGTCCTCGAACCCCTGGGCCAGGGCGCCGATCTCGTCGCGGCTGCGCACCGCGGCGCAATGGGTGTCCAGGTCCCCGGCCCCGACCCGCTGCATGCAGGCCCGCAGCCGCTCTATGGGGCGCATCAGTTGGCGCCCCAGCAGCCAGCCCAGGCCGAGCAGCACCAGCAGCAGGACCAGGCTGTAGGCGACCGCGGTGCGGAACAGGTCCATGAAGTGGCGCTTGAGCGAGGACAGGGGGTAGTCCACCAGCACGGTGCCCAAGCGGTGGCCGTCGCGCTCGATGCGGGCGGCGCTGACGAAGCCCGCCGCGCTCTCCCGGGTCCTGGCGACCCCGGGGCCCGGGTCCAGGCTGGAGGCGATCAGGGCCAGGGACGAGGCCAGCAACGGGTCGTTCGGGGCCTGGCCCCGGCTGGAGCCGTAGATGTCGCCCCCTTGGTCGAGCACCACCACCACCGGCGGTACCGGGGCCGGCACCCCCAGGGCGAAGCGGTCCAGGGCCTCCGCCACCCGTTGCCGGTCGCTGGCCTCCATGTCCCAGTAGATATTGCCCGCCAGGCAATGGGTCATGCGCTCCAGGGTGAGGATGCGGTCGGCGCGGAACTCCCGGTAACTGCTGCTGAGAAACAGCAGGGTGAAGACGGCGACGCTGGCCACCGACAATACGGCGAAGGCCAGCGTCATGCGCAGGCGGTAACCCATGGGAATCCTCCGATTGTGTGGCGTGCCGGCTCTGCGTCCGGTCCGGGTGCCGGGGGGGCACCCTGTCCGCCTGGGGCCTCGGGGCCCGGCGGGTTACCCAATGGTAACGGTCCCGGTTACCCTAA
>DYRB01000068.1:0-8935 GCA_020718945.1 Lamprocystis purpurea
GCCCGCCGGTAGGCATTGAAGGCCACCGCCGCCGTGGTCAGGACCAGCAGGGCCGTGAACAGCAGGATGAAGGCGGATCTGTAGCTGCGTACCAGCACGACGGGGCGGGGCCAGGCGGCCGGGGGTCAAGCGCTTGGAAAAGGGGGGGAGTCCTGGACCGAGGTCCGGTGCCCTATCTTACCCTTGGGCTGGGGACCCGAGGCAAAGGGAAAGGCCCCGCCCGTCAGACGTAGAGGGGTGCCATGCGCCGCCAGTAGGAGCCGCGATGGGCGCGTCCCTCCCACTCGTGGAGGCTGTGCGGTACACCCTTGTCCCAGAGCAACCGGCTCAGGTAGCGGTTGTTGTCGAGGAAGGGGTCCTGGTTGCCGATGGCCAGCACTATGTCCATGCGCCGCAAGGCGTCCAGGCGCTCCGGGCACTGGAGGTTGGCCAGGTACTGGGCTGGGGTGTGGAAATAGACCTGCTCGTCCCGGTAGCCGGAGAACAGGTCGCGGAAGTCGTCCACATTGAGGGTGAGGTCATAGCGCCCCGAAAAGGCCGCCACCTTGCGGAACAGGTGCGGGTGGCGGAAGGCGATGTTGAGTGCATGGAAGGCCCCCAGGCTGCATCCATGGGCGATGGTGCAGGGGTGGGAGTTCCTCCCCGCCATGAGGGGAAACACCTCGTTGAGGACGTATTCCTCGAAGGCGTGATGGCGGCGGATGCGGTCCGCGGGGTGGCACCAGAAGCAGTAGAGGGACTCCCAGTCGATGCTGTCCACGCACCAGAGTTGCAGTTGACCGGCCTGGATCTTCGGCCTCAGGGTCTCGACCAGGCGCAGGTCCTCGTACTCGTGAAAGCGCCCGTCGCGGGTCGGAAAGACCAGGACCTTGGCACCGGCATGGCCGAAGACCAGGATCTCCATGTCCCGACCGAGCCGGGGGCTGTACCAGCGGTGATATTCGCGATTCATTGAAGACCTCGATCTACCCGGTCTGGGCGGCTTGGGCGGCGGCCGCCCGCACCGGCGGGCGGCTCTGTCCGGCGACCTCGGCATCCTAGTACACCGAGGTTTCGGGCAGGTTACCTTGGGTCCACTCTCGGCGGCACCGGCCCCAGGGCAGGCCGATCACACAAGCCCAGCGGGCGCCTGAGCCAGGGGCATTGACCGCTTTACTCTTGGGCAGGGAGCCACAAGAATCCCGCCCTCGGGCGCAGGGCCGAGCGGCCCTGAGCTCAAAGGGCCGGGTCTGTTGAACCCGGCGACACAGTAGCGGGGGAGTTCGATGGCAAAGCTATTCTCGACGGTAGGCTGGCTCGCGGGGGGCCTTGGCGTTCTGCTCGCCCTGGCCGCGGCGGTCGGACGGCTCGCCGGGCTGTATTGGATCGCCAACTACCAGGCCGGCACCCTCCTCCTGGCCGGTATGGCGCTGATGCTGGTGGGCTGTTTGGGCCTGCTCTCCGCGCTCCTGCTGTCCGGCGGCACCCGCGGTCGCTGAGCCGCCCACCGGGGCGCGACCGCCAGGCGGCAACCTCAGCAGCGCGAGGGAACATCGGAAAGCCTTCGCCGGATGTCCAGGGTCCTGGGCGGGTAAGGTTACCTGCCGCTTCGGCGACCCACCGAGGGTCACTGCGGCGCCAGGTAGCGCTCCACCCGGTCCGGGCGCAGCCAGTCGCGCCGGTAGCCGAGGCCCCAGTCCAGTATCGGGATCATGCCGCCAGCAGCTCGGCCATGCGGCTGCCCATCTGGGCCGGGGAGCGGACTATGTGGACCCCCGCCTGCTCCAGGGCGGCGAACTTGCCCGTGGCCGTGCCCTTACCGCCGGTGATGATGGCCCCCGCATGGCCCATGCGCTTGCCCGCCGGGGCCGTGACCCCAGCGATGTAGGCGACCACAGGCTTGGTCATGTGGGCCTGGATATATTCGGCGGCGTTCTCCTCGGCGCTGCCGCCGATCTCGCCCACCATGATGACCCCCTGGGTGGCCGGGTCCTGCTCGAACAGGGCCAGGCAGGCGACGAAGTCGAGCCCCTGTATGGGGTCACCGCCGATGCCGATGCAGGTGGTCTGGCCCAGCCCCGCCTGGGTGGTCTGGAACACCGCCTCATAGGTCAGGGTCCCGGAGCGGGAGACTATGCCCACACCCCCGGGGCTGTGGATGTTGCCCGGCATGATGCCGATCTTGCATTCGCCCGGGGTGATGATCCCCGGGCAGTTGGGACCGATCAGAACCGGCGGGGACCCGGCCCCCCATCCTGTCAGCGCGGCCTTGACCCGCAGCATGTCCAGGACCGGGATGCCCTCGGTGATGCAGACGATGACCCGGATGCCGGCATCCGCCGCCTCCAGGATGGCGTCGGCGGCGAAGGGCGCCGGGACATAGATCATGGTGGCGTCGGCCCCGGTACCGGCCACGGCGTCGTGGACGGTGTCGAAGACCGGGCGGTCCAGGTGCCGGGTGCCGCCCTTGCCCGGGGTCACTCCGCCGACCAGATGGGTGCCGTAGGCGATGGCCTGCTCGCTGTGAAAGGTCCCCTGCTTGCCGGTAAAGCCCTGACAGATGACGCGGGTGTTCTTGTCGATCAGTACGCTCACTCGATGTGCTCCGGTGGGGGTGACGGTTCAGGCCCGGGGCGCGGCGGCTGCCGCAACCACCTTGTCCGCCGCCTCACTCAGGTTGGCCGCGGTGGCCACCGACAGCCCGCTGGCCGCCAACAGGGCCAGACCCTGGGCCGCGTTGGTCCCCTCTAGGCGCACGACCACGGGGACAGAGACGTGGACCTCACGCACCGCCTGGATGATGCCCTCGGCGATCAGGTCGCAGCGCACTATGCCACCGAAGATGTTGACCAGGACCGCGGCGACCTTGGAGTCGGAGAGGATGAGCTTGAAGGCCTCGGCCACCCGCTCGGCCGTAGCCCCGCCGCCCACATCCAGAAAATTGGCCGGCGAACCACCGTGGAGCTGGACCAGGTCCATGGTGGCCATGGCCAGACCGGCCCCATTGACCATGCAGCCGATATTGCCGTCCAGGCTGATGTAGTTGAGCTCCCAGGCACGCGCCTCGGCCTCCCGCTGGTCCTCCTGGGAGGCGTCGCGCAGGGCAACCAGTTCCGGGTGGCGGTAGAGGGCGTTGTCGTCCAGGTTGATCTTGGCGTCCAGGGCGATCAGGTCGCCGGACTGAGTGACCACCAGTGGATTGACCTCCACCAGGCTGGCGTCGCAGCCCAGGAAGAGGCGATACAACCCCTCCATGAGCCCTTGCAGGGCCTTGACCTGCTGGGTGTCCAGCCCGAGCCCGAAGCCCAGGCGACGGCACTGATAGCCTTGCAGCCCCACCGCCGGGTGGACCCGGGTGACCAGGATGCGCTCCGGGGTGCTGGCGGCCACCTCTTCGATATCCATGCCGCCGGCGGCGGAGGCCATGAACACGACCTGGCGCGCCTCCCGGTCCACCAAGGCCCCCAGATACAACTCGCGGGCTATGGCGGTGGGTTCCTCGATCAATAGGGACTCCACCGGCAGCCCCTCCGGGCCGCTCTGGCGGGTATAGAGGCGGCTGCCCAGGAGCCGGGTCGCCTCGGCAGTTACCCGCTCGGCACTGTCCACCAAGACCACACCGCCGGCCTTGCCCCGCCCACCCGCATGGACCTGGGCCTTGACTACCCAGCGCCCGCCGCCCAATTCGGTGGCCGCTGCACCGGCCGCGTCCACAGCGGCGACCACGCGTCCCTTGGGCACCGGTATCCCGTAGCGTTCGAACAGGCCCTTCGACTGATATTCGTGGAGGTTCATGAGGTCTCGCTGCTTGGGTGGTAGTGGTCGCCGCCCGCAGGGCCGCCCGGGAAGCGGCGGGCGGCCCGCAGGGGTGCTCTGCACAAGGTCACCTGCGGACCGACGCTTGGCCGCCGTGGGGCCGCTGCGGGGCCGCTGTAGGGCGGCTGTCGGGCTGCCGCGGGGCCGCTGGCAGGCCACCGGGGACAGGCTGGGAATGCCGTCAGGCGCGTTGTATTCTGGGCCAACTTGTTGCACATTGCCAAAGCACGACGCCAGGGACAACAGCAAACCGCCGCACATCAGCGTGACGAAAACACCCTTGAGCCAAGCCCATCCCCCAGCGCGCCCGCCCAGGGTCGATCAATGCGCCTATCCGACCTGGACGGCCTTGTCCTGGCTGTTCCTGTTCCGGCTCCTGCTGGCCGGGGTGCTGCTTGTGCTGCTGTCGCCGATTACAGATCCGCCCCTGCTGGCGGCCAGGCACCCCCTGGCCGCCTGGGTGACCCTCGGCGGTTACGCCGTGCTGGTCCTGGCCAGCGGCCTGGCCATGTACGCCGGCTGGCCGTCCAAAGACCATCAGGTCCAGCTTGCCGTCTTCGTCGATGTCGCCTGCTTCACCGTGCTCCTGCACATCGCCGGCGGGATCGAAACCGGGCTCGGGCTACTCCTGGCCATCTCGGTGGCAGCCGGTGCCCTGCTGCTGGAGGGCCGCCTGTCCCTGGTGTTCGCCGCCATGGCCGCCACCGGGGTCATCGGCGAGCAGCTCTACTCTCAGTTCGCCCTCGGCACCTCGCTCAACGGCCTGAGCCGAGCCGGGTTACTCGGGATCACCTATTTCGCCGTGGCCCTGCTGGCCCATGTCCTCTACCGGCGCATCCGGGCCGCGGAGCATCTGGCAGAACAGCGCAGGGTCGACATCGAGGACCTTTACACGCTTAATGACTTCATCATCCGCAAGATGGAGACCGGGGTGGTGGTGGTCGACGACAATCACAACCTGCGCCTGATGAACGCCGCCGCCGGGCACCTGCTGGGGCGCCCGGACAGCGTCGGCGGCGAGCCGCTGGAGGAGGTCTCGCCAACCCTGGCCGACTGGGTAAACCAGGCCGGCGCCGACGGTCGTGCGCGGGTACACCGGGTCATCCGCGTCCATGACCGGGAGATCCAGCCGACCCTGGAGATCCTCGGCAGCGACGTGGCCAAGGGGGCCCTGGTGTTCCTCCAGGACACCCAGGAGTTGGCCCATCAGGCCCAGCAGATCAAGCTCGCCGCCCTCGGCAAACTCACCGGCAGCATCGCCCACAACATCCGCAACCCGCTGGCCGCCATTAGCCACGCCGGCCAACTCCTGGGGGAGTCGAGCGTGCTGCCCCAGGACGACCGCCACTTGGTGGACATCATCGCCCGCAACGCGGCGCGCATCGACGAGACGGTGCAGAGCATCCTGCAACTTTCCCGGCGCAACCAGAGCGAGGCGCAGAACGTCGAGCTGGCCGCCTGGCTGTCGGACTTCTATTCGGACTGGTCCGAGGACAAGGGATTCCCTATCGAGTACCTGACCCTGGAGATCGCCCAGGCCCCCCTCTATGTCCGCGCCGATCCCCGCCACTTGCACCAGATCTTGAGCAACCTCTGCGACAACGCCGCCAACCACGCCCGCGGCACCGGCCCCTATGCCAACATCCAGGTGCGCGCCGGGCGGGATCACGACACCGGGCGGGCGATCATCGATGTACTCGATGACGGCCCCGGGGTGGACTCCGAGACCGCCCGGGAAATCTTCGACCCCTTCTTCACCACCAGCAGCACCGGGACCGGACTGGGCCTGTACATAGCCCGAGAACTGGCGGACACCAACGCGGTACGCCTGAGCTACAGCCCGCGCCCCGTAGGCGGCAGTTGCTTCCGCCTGACCTTTGCCGCCTGACCGGTCTGCACCCCCCACCATGAGTAAGGCCCGCGCCCTGGTAGTCGATGACGAGGCGGACATCCGCGAACTGGTCGGCATCACCCTGGCCCGCATGGGCATCGAGACCCGCGCCGCGGCCAGCATAGGCGAGGCGATCCGCATGCTGACCAGCGAGACCTTCGACCTGTGCCTGACCGACATGCGTCTGCCCGACGGCAGCGGCATCGACCTGATAATGCACATCTCCGAGGGCTATCCCAATCTGCCGGTGGCCATGATCACCGCCCACGGCAGCATGGACTCAGCCGTGGCGGCCATGAAGGCCGGGGCCTTCGATTTCGTCTCCAAGCCAGTGGATATCCACTTGCTGCGCCGCCTGGTGGAGTCGGCACTGCGCCTGCGCCTGCCGGAGGGCCCAGCCCCCGGCCAGCGCCCGCCGGTGGCCGAGCTGTTGGGGGACTCCAGCCAGATGGCAGAGATCCGCGCCCTGATCGCCAAGCTGGCGCGCAACCAGGCCCCGGTCCTGATCAGCGGCGAGAGCGGCACAGGCAAGGAGCTGGCGGCCCGCCTGATCCATGCCCAGGGCCCCCGGGCCGAAGGGCCCTTCGTGCCAGTCAATTGCGGGGCCATACCCCAGGATCTGGTGGAGAGCGAGTTGTTTGGGCACAAAAAGGGCAGTTTCACCGGGGCCATCGCCGACAAGGTCGGCCTGTTCCAGGCCGCCGACGGCGGCACCCTGTTCCTCGACGAGGTCGCCGACCTGCCGCTGGCCATGCAAGTCAAGCTCTTACGTGCCATCCAGGAGAAGGGCGTGCGCCCGGTGGGGGCCCACCAGGAGGTCCCGGTGGACACGCGCATCATCAGCGCCAGCCACCGCGACCTGAGCGCGGAGGTGGCCCGTGGCAGCTTCCGCCAGGACCTCTTCTATCGCATCAACGTCATCGAGCTGCACCTGCCGCCCCTGCGTGAGCGCCCTGGGGACATAGGCCCATTGGCCGACCACATCCTGGAGCGTATCGCCCGTCAGGCCCGCCGGCCCCGGCCCGGCTTGAGCGATGCGGCCCTGCACGGCTTGCGGTCCTATGCCTTCCCGGGCAATGTGCGCGAGCTGGAGAACATCCTCGAGCGTGCCGTGACCCTCAGCGAGGCAGCCACCGTCAACGCCGAGGACATCATACTGCCGCGGGCAGGCACCGCCGGGCGCAGGGGCCTGCACCCGACCCCGGGCACAACCGCCCAGGTCGAGGCGCCGGAACCGCCGGCCTCCGAGCCCCGGCCAGCGCCGGGCGAGGTCCCCCTGGAGCACTACCTGGGCGAGGTCGAGCGGGCGGCGCTGCTCAAGGCCCTCGAAGAGACCCGCTGGAACCGCACCGCCGCGGCCCGCAAGCTCGGCATGACCCTGCGCTCCCTGCGCTACCGCCTGTCCAAGCTCGGCCTCGACTGACCCAGGCCCCCAGGACCCCAGATGAGCGATCCCAATACCCCAGCCGGCGACCCGATGGACCCCTTCGTTGCCTGGGTCCGTCAGGCGACGCCCTATGTCCACGCCCACCGCGGGCGGACCTTCGTCATCGCCTTCGGCGGCGAGGCCCTGGCCTCAGTCGGCCTGCCCACCCTGGTCCACGACATAGCCCTGCTCCACGGCCTGGGGATCCGCCTGGTCCTGGTCCATGGGGCCAGACCCCAGATCGAGGAGCGGCTCGCCCGGCGCGGGGCGGCTATACGCTACGTCAACGACCTTCGCATCACCGACGACGAGGCCCTGGCCTGCGTCAAGGAGGCCGTCGGGGTGGTTCGAGTGGAGATCGAGGCCCTGCTGTCCCAGGGGCTCGCCAACTCCCCCATGGCCGGGGTGCGCATCCCGGTCGCCTCGGGCAACTTCGTCACCGCCAGACCCCTGGGCGTGATCGACGGGATCGACCACCGCCACACCGGGGCGGTGCGGCGCATCGACCGGCGCTCCCTGAAGCAACGGCTTGACGACGGGGCCGTTGCCCTGATGCCGCCACTCGGCTACTCGCCCACCGGGGAGGTGTTCAATCTCAGCACCGCGGACCTGGCCGCCTCCGCCGCCGTGGCCCTGGACGCCGACAAGCTGATCTTTCTCACCGAGACCCCGGGCTTACTGGACCCCGAGGGGCAGCCGCTCTCCAGCCTGTTGACCCAGGAAGTCGCCGGGCTGATCGAGTCCCGCCCCGACCTGCCCCAGGAGGTCGGCGTCTGCCTCAAGGCCGCCGCCCTGGCCTGCCGCGGCGGTGTGCGCCGGGCCCACCTGATCCCACGCCGCATCGATGGGGCTCTCTTGCGGGAGATCTTCACCCGCGACGGCATCGGCACCCTGGTCTCCCGCACCCCCTTCGAAGACCTGCGCCCGGCCCAGGTCGAGGACATCGCCGGCATCCAGGAACTCCTGCGCCCCATGGAGGAGGCCGGGATACTGGTCCCCCGGCCGCGGGAACGCCTGGAGACGGAGATCGACCGCTTCTTCGTGCTGGAGCGCGACGGCACCGCCATCGCCTGCGCCGCCCTCTACCCCTACCCCGCCGATGCCATGGGCGAGCTCGCCTGTGTCGCCGTCCACCCCGACTATCGCCGCAAGCACCGCGGCGAAAAGCTCCTGCGCCACATCGAGACCCTGGCCCGCAACCAGGGGTTCAAGCGCCTGTTTGTCCTCACCACCCAGACCGCCCACTGGTTCCGCGAGCGCGGCTTTGAACCTGGGCGACTCACCGACCTGCCCATGGAGAAGCGCGCCCTGTACAACTCCAGGCGCAACTCCCAGGTCTACATCAAGCCCCTGTAGCTTGCGCTTGGATCAGAAAAGCCCGGTCAGGTCCAGGGACAGACCCGGCAGCGCGGCGATCTCGACTGCGGTGAGGTCCCGAACCCGGAATTGGGTGGTGTATCGACCACCGTCCGGGTCACGCTGGATGTCCAGAGTGCGCCCCGCGACATCCACCAGCCAGACCTCGGGGATGCCAAAACGGGCATAGAGCGGCAGTTTGGTCTCGCGGTCGAAGGCCAGGCTGGAGGCGGCCACCTCGATCAGGAGCAGGACATCCTCAGGCCCCGGGTGGGCCTCGGCATAGAAGTCGTCCCGCGGCCGCAGCAGGGCCAGGTCCGGCTGGGGGGCGGAGAGGTCTCCCAGCAAAACAGGGTCCTGTGCCGCCAAGATGGCACGCTCGCCCAAGGCCTGGGTCAAGACGCGAATCAGGCGCTTGACCCCGCCTGCATGGGGTGCGCCGATGGGTGGCATGTCGATGATCTCCC
>DYRB01000068.1:9035-10748 GCA_020718945.1 Lamprocystis purpurea
AACCGTTTCCCTCGCGAGACCGCGGAGCGAGGTCACGAGGAAATCCGGTATGCTCTGCCCTGTGCCGCATGCCACGAGACGCGACTGGCGGCCAGGACAACCGGTGCGGGAGAAGCCCAGCGGCACATGGGTCGCCCGGCCCGGACAGGGACGGTTGGGAACGAACCCGGTGCCCAAAGCCCCAGTAACCCGCAAGGGTAGCCGATAGACGATTTGCCCCCGAACCAGGTGCATCATGACGACGCTGACCATCAATCTCCCCGAAGGGGCCTTCTCTGCGCTTCGCCGCTCCCCCCCGGAGGTTGCGGTAGAGATGCGGATCGCCGCTGCCGTCCAGTGGTACGCCGAACAGGTGGTGTCGCAGGAAAAGGCTGCCGAGATCGCAGGCTTGAGCCGCGTCGAGTTTCTGGACGAGCTCAAGCGGCGCAAGGTGCCCGCCTTCCAGGAGACCTTCGAGGACCTGGTGCGGGAGATTGAGGGTGTCTGATGCGTGGGTGGTGAACGCCTCCCCGCTGATCGCCCTGGCGCGCATCCAGTGTCTGCCGCTGCTCGCCGACCTGTCCGGGGCGATCCTCATCCCGGAGCGGGTGCTGGCCGAGGTCGAGGCGGGCCTCTCGAAGGATCCGGCCGCAGCCGCGACCGTCGCCTGGGCACTGCCCTTCGTTACAGCCGGGGTCCCGGTGGGCGAATCGGTGGCCGGCTGGGACCTTGGGGCCGGAGAGGCGCAAGTCATCGCCCTGTGCCTCCCGGACCCATCCCGGCAGGCCGTCTTGGACGACGGCGAGGCGCGTCGCTGCGCCCTGACGCTTGGGGTACCCATGATTGGGACCCTCGGCATTCTGCTGCGAGCAAAGCGAATGGGGCTGGTCTCGGCGGTCCGGCCTTTCACCGAGCGACTGGTGCTTAGCGGCTACTACCTGGAGCGCGGCTTGATCGACCGGGTCCTGGCCAGAGCGGGGGAATGAAGACTGGAAAATTCGCTCGGGTTGCGGGTAGCTCGGGTTACCTTCGAGGTGCTTCGCAAAGGCTTCAGTCGTGAACAACCAGGGCGTCGCGATTCAACTCGACGAAGCGGCGGGAACCCAGGGCAGCTTCAACCGCCTCGATGTTACGCTCAAGCAGCCGCAGCAGGTCCGCGTTTCCCATGTTGCCGGTAGCAATCAGCCACAGTCGCGGGGGACGCCCGGACACCAGATGGGAGCTGACGAAGTCCGCATCCTTCGTCACCACGATACGCTCCTCGCGGCAGGCCAAGTCGGTAATGGCCTGGTCGGGCGTCCGATTTCCATCGGCCAGATCCAGCGTGTGGAGCACATCATGCCCCCGCGCCTGTAGCCACCGCGCCAGGCGTCTCGGCAACTGGGCGTCCACGATGAGCCTCATGCTGCCAGGTGAACGATCTGCTTGGTGTGGGCGAGGCGTGCGGCGTAGGCCAGGGCGGCGAGGACATCCTCCCGGGTGAGGTCGTCGTAATCGTCCAGGATGTCGTCTATGGTCATGCCCCCGGCGAGCCATTCAAGGACCGTCTCCACCGGGTACCGCAGACCCCGGATGCAGGGCTTACCGTGACAGATGGCAGGGTCTATGGTGATGCGCTCGATCATGGTGGGGGTTCCGGGTGCGTCGGGTCGCGAGAGCTTAGCCTATCGGGCCTGGTCAGCGTAGCGTGGGAGCGGCTTCAGCCGCGAGGGGCGTCTTCCAGGGCGCCCGCGG
>DYRB01000069.1 GCA_020718945.1 Lamprocystis purpurea
GACCTCGCTCTCCCACTCCCTCGCGTCGATCCCTCTAAGTCCGACAGGCTCCTAGTGGCGTCTCGACCAAGCCTGAGTCTCGCTGACCCCACAACGGGCAGTCGCGCCGTCCAACGCCAGCTCCGCCGACTCGCCTAGGGTTCTGCCTGCCCGAAGTAGCTCAAGACGTCCATCCTCTGGTGCAGGATGCCGAGTCGGCCGGTCTCCAATCAGGCGGCCCGATCCGACTCGGCCAGGATGGCCTCGATGGAGTAGTCCGGCACGAAGTCCCCGGCCATGGCCTGGGCCTCTCCCTCGGCCAGGTGTAGCCGCAGGGCCGCGAGGCGGGCGTTATGCTCCTCCATGTGCCGCAGGGCATCGCGTACGACCTCGCTGGCAGAGCCGTAGCGCCCGCTCCCCACCTCCTGCTTGATGAATGTCTCCCAGTGTTCGCCCAGGCTCAGACTGGTGGTTGCCATACGATGGGCCTCGCTATTCGTTCTTAACAATTATGAATATCCGGGGCGGGCCAGGCTGTCAAGTGGCCCCGGGCCCGGAGAGGCTCCCGGTATGCTGTCGCTGTCTTGCCCACAGGACCTGGCGTCCCTACCATGCCGGGGTCTTCCTGACCCCGCGAGCCGCTGATATGCCGTCCAACGCCAGTGCACCGGACCAGGCCCTTGTGGTCGGGTCTTGGCTTACTTCCTCATTGTCCGCCCTGGTGTTCTCGTTGGTGCTCGGTCCGGCAGCGGCCGGCTCTGACATCACCAGCCCGGCGCCCCAGGCCCTGTCCGTCGAGGCCCAGCGCAGCACCTTCCTGGCCGCCGAGGCGGCCCTCAAGGCCGGGTCCCTGGACCGCTATCGCGTCATGGCGGACGGGCTGACCGGCTATCCCCTCGCCCCCTACCTGCGTTACCAGGAACTGACCCGGGGCCCGGCGGCACCGGCCGAGGCCGAGGTCCGGCGGTTCCTGGCGGACTACCCGGACAGCCCTTTGGCCGAGCGCCTGCGGGGGACCCTGCTCAAGCGCCTGGCGGGGGAGGGCCGCTGGGCGGAGTACCTGGACCTCTACCGCCCGGACGGCTCCGATGAGCGCGCCTGCCTCTACCGCCGGGCCCTGCTGGCCACTGGCCGGGAGACCGAGGCCCTGGTGGACCTCGCGCCCCTGTGGCTGGCGGCCGAGGCACCCCCGGGTCCCTGCGACCCGGTGTTCGACGCCTGGCTGGCGGCGGGGGGTCTGACCGCTGATCTCGCCTGGCAGCACATCGCCCGGACCCTGGGGGAGAACAAGCCCAAGCTGGCGGCGGACCTGGGGCGCTATCTCCCGCCCGACGATGCGCCCTACCTGGACCTGTGGCTGGCGGTCCATCGCGACCCGGCCCGGGCCCAGGACCCCCAGACCTTCGCCAGCCCCCACCCGCGGCGGGGCGACCTGATCGCCCACGCCGTCAGCCGTCTGGCCGCCCGCTCGCCCCAGACCGCGGCATCGGCCTGGGACCGGCTGCGTTCGGCCTATCCCATACCCGAAGCCGCGGCGGCGAGCGCCGATACGGCCGTCGGACTGGCCCTGGCGGAGTCCGGGGACGCGGCTGGGCTCGGGTACCTGGAGCGGGTCCCGGCCACCCGGGACAACCTGGACCTCCAGGGGCGACGGCTGCGTGCGGCACTGAAGCTGGGGGACTGGGCCCGGGTCTCCGCCTGGGTGGCGCGCATGCCCGAGGGGGAGGACAAGACCGACCTGTGGCTCTACTGGCAGGCCCGGGCGGAGGAGGCCCTGGGCCACAGCGGGCCGGCGGCCGAGATCTATCGTCAGGCGGCGGGGGCGCGCAGTCTATGGGGCTTCCTGGCGGCGGAGCGGGCCGGGCTGCCCTATCGCCTGGATGCGCGACCCACCCCCGCCGACCCGGGTCGGGTCGCCCGGCTCGCCGCCGCCCCGGCCCTGGCCCGCATCGCGGAACTCCGGGCCCTGGACCGCACCGCGGACATGCGCCGGGAGTGGGCGAGCCTCACCGCCGGGCTGGGGGCCGAGGACTTGATGGCCGCAGCCCTGGTCGCCCAGGGCCTGGGCTGGCCGGACCAGGCCATCCGCACCCTGGCCAAGAGCGGCTATTGGGACGACCTGGAACTGCGCTTCCCCCTGGGCTACCGCGACCTGGTGCGCGCCCAGGCGGCGACCACCGGGCTGCCGGACACCTGGATTTACGCCGTGCTGCGGGAGGAGAGTACCTTCGACCCCGGGGCCGGCTCCCCCGCCGGGGCCATAGGCCTGATGCAGCTCATGCCCGACACCGCCCGGGGTGTGGCCAAGACCCTGGGGCGGCGGGCGCCTACCCGAGGTGACCTGCTCGACCCGGGGACCAACCTCGCCCTGGGCAGTGCCTATCTGGCGAGCATGGGGGGGCGCTATGGGTCCCACCCGGCGCTGGCTACCGCCGCCTACAACGCCGGGCCCCATCGGGTGGACAAGTGGCTCCCCGCGACCCCCGTGCCCGCGGACCTGTGGATCGCCACCATCCCCTTCCGGGAGACCCGGGACTATGTGCGCCGGGTGCTCGCCTATCGGGTCCTCTACGCCGACCGGCTGGGGTCTTGTCCGGCGCCCCTGACGGCCGAGCTGGCACCGGTGGCGGCGCCGACTGAGGCCCGCGTCGACTAGCGGGCGGTCCGTTACCGGGCAGCAGTTCCAAGTTTGGAGGCCAGATTGGTGCCCCTGGGGGCTACGGCCGAGGTGCAGGGAGCAGGGAGCGGCCCCTGGGACTAGCTCCTCCCTCCCTGGACTCGTCGCTGCGACCGCCTGGTGTGGTGGTCAGCGGGCTCGCTGCGCTTCGCCCGGTCGCGCCGAGGCGGCGCTCCCACGGTGCTTCCGGCTAGGGCGTTAGGCGATGGTCTCGCACTTGGAGTCGCTGGCCACCGCCCCGCGGGGGCGGTCGGGCCCCTGCCTCTGGTACACTCGCGACGGCCGGGCGCCCCAGGCCCGGCGAGGTGCAGGCCCGCAACCGCCAGGCACGCCGCTCATTCAAGTCCACATGGCCGCCATGACCAGCAAGACCCTCAGCCTCCTGTGTGCCGTCACCCTGATGGCCGCCGGCCCCGCATCAGCGCAGGACGGCGGCAGTCCCCGTGCGGTCATGGCCGATGCCATGGGCGAGGCCATGTTGCGCATGATGGAGGCCATGGGGATGTTCGGTGCCGGGTCCCTGGGTGGCGGCACCGGGATGCCGGGTATGGCCCCGCCCTTCGGCAGCTTGATGGGAATGCCCGGCGCCTCGTCCTGGGCCGCGCCCATGCAGGACCCGTCCAAGGCCATGGGCCTGGGCAGCGACATGCTCAAACAGATGGTCCCTGGGGCGAGCGGCGGCACCACCGGGGGCGGCTCCCTGGACGGGGTTTGGGAGGGGAGCGGCGGTGACCTGCTCATAGTCCAGGGCGGGCGCTACCGGATCTATGCCCCCAAGGACCAGTACGTAGACGGCATACTCCAACAGCAGTCCAACCGGGTCGCCCTGTACAACGCCGAGGATGGGCACACCCAGTTCTTCGAGGTCGCCCGGGACGACGGGCGCCTGGCCCTGCGCGATGCCTCGGGCCAGGTCTTCCTGTTCCGGCGCTTCGGCTCCGGGGCTGCGGGTGCAGCCGCCCCCCTGTCCCCGGTGGTGCCGGAGACCCCTAAGCCGGCCGCCCCGAGCGCGCCCAAGACCGCAGGGCCGCGCTGACCGCGCCCGGCGGTGGGGTCCACCGGTCCTCAGGCCAGCAGCATCCTGGCCCCCAGCACCAGCAGCAGCACGGCGAAGAAGCGCTTGAGCACCGCCACCGGTAACCGGTGGGCCAGGTGGGCGCCGAGGGGCGCCGTCGGGACGCTGGTGACCAGGATGGCCGCCACCGCCGGCCAGTAGACGAAACCGGTGGCCGCCGCCGGCAACCCCTCCCGCCCCCAGCCCACCACCACGAAACCTATGGCCCCGGCGATGGCGATGGGCACCCCGCAGGCGGCCGAGCTGCCCACGGCGTTGCGCATGGCGACCCCGGCCCGGTTGAGGAAGGGGACCGTGATGGTCCCGCCGCCGATCCCGACCAGGGCCGACAGGGCCCCGATGCCGCTCCCCACCGCCAGCATCCCCAGAGTGCCGGGAATGGGCCGCGGGGCCTTGTCGGCGGGGCGCATGAACATGGTCGCCCCGACATAGAGCAGGAAGCAGGCGAAGAGGCGCTTGAGCCACAGGTCCGGCAGGACCCCGGCCACCGCGGCCCCGGCCCAGGCCCCGACCACGATCCCCGGGGCCAGACCGCGCACCAGGTCCCAGCGCACCGCCCCGCGCCTGTGGTGGGCATAGGCGGAGGCGGCCCCGGTGGCCATGATGGCCGCCAGCGAGGTCCCCACCGCCAGGTGCGGCACCCAGTCCGGGGCCAGGCCGGTGCGGGTGAAGACGAAGATCAGGGCCGGGACCACCACCACCCCGCCGCCCACCCCGAACAGCCCGGCCAGGACCCCGGAGGCGAGCCCGGTGACCAGATAGGCGGCAGTTCCCCACAGATCCACGTTAACCACTCCAGTCTAAGAGCAGTTGAGCCGCAAATGGACGCAAATCAACGCCCATGATTCGACCGGTCCCCTAAGACCGACTCGGCACCCGGAAGGTGAGCAGGTCGAGAACGGTAACTTATTGTTAATTTGCGTTTATTTGCGTTCATTTGCGGACGAATCGATCTTTCCAGGATTGCAGGCTCAGCTCAGGCCCAGGCGCGGGCTGAGGTCCCGGGACGAAAAGCCACACCAGGGACCCGCCAGTCCTCGGGCCAGGGCCAGGACCTGGAAGCGTTCCCCCATGGCGGAGGGCAGGACCAGGGTGCGGGCCCCCAGGGCCAGGTCCAGGGCCTCCGCCGGGTCCGCCGCGGCCAGTTCCCGATCCAGTCCGCAGCCGATCAGGAACAGGGCCTGGGTGGTATAGCCGCCCAGGGTCAGGCCGGCGGCCAGGCCCTGGCCGGCGACGGCGGTGAAGTCCACATGGGCGGTGATGTCCTGGAGCCCGATGTCGCGGTAGGGGTCCGGGTGGGTGCGGTGACGGGCGTGGCACATCAGGGTCCCGGCGCTGCGCTCGGCCCGGTAGTAGTCCGCCTGGGGATAGCCGTAGTCGATGAGCAGGACCAGGGCCTGGTCCAGGGCCCCGGCCAGGGCCGCCATCCAGGGGCCCAGACGCAGGTTGACCTCGGAGGCAAAGCCCGGCTCGGTGGCCAGGCCGCGGGCCTGGAGGGCCAGGACTGCCTCGGCCAGGCCCGGGGAGACCGGTTCGGCGGCGACCTCCTCCCAGCCCTCTGCCTGGGACAGCGCCGGGGGCCGCACCAGGACCTCCAGGGGCGACCCGTCCGCACCGATGCGGAAGCGGTGCACCGGCATGGCGTCCAGGACCTCATTGGCCAGGACCAGGCCGCGGAAGCCTTGCGGCAGGCCGGACAGCCACTCTACCCGGGCCCAGGGGACGCGCCGACCCAGGGTCTCCGCCTGGCGGGCCTGTAAGTCCGGGCTGGGTTCCAGGATCAGGTAGCGGCCGGGCATTGGGCCTTCGCGCTGGAGGGATTCGAGCAGCTCGGCGGCCAGGGCGCCGGTGCCGGCGCCGAACTCCAGGATGTCGCCCCCCGGGACCGCGGTCAGGGCCTCCCGGGCCTGGGCCGCCAGGCAGCGGCCGAACAGGGGCGAGACCTCGGGGGCGGTGGTAAAGTCCCCCGCCGCCCCCAGTTTGGCGCAGCCCGCGGCATAGTAGCCGAGCCCCGGGGCATAGAGGGCCAGGTCCATGAAGCGGTCGAAGGGCAGCAGCCCCCCCGCGGCCTGGGCCTGGGCCCGCAGCAGGTCGCCCAGGCGTTGGCTCAAGGCGGCGGCGTCGTTGGATGTCGGCTGGTGCATGGGCCGTCTTACCGAAAAAAGTCGCGCGCAGCGCGCTCCAAGTCCCCCGCTCCCATTGGGAGAGGGCCGGGGTGAGGGGAACGGCCATGGCCGTAACTCCAGATCGAGTCGCAAGCCTAACACCAGACAGAGGTACCCATGGCGGAGACTGAACGCAACCTGGCCGGTCGGGTGGGCCTGATCACCGGGGCCGCGGCGCGCATCGGCGCCGAGATCGCCCGCACCCTGCACGCCCAGGGCATGGACCTGGTGCTGCATTACCGCAGCTCCGCGGACCAGGCCCAGGCCCTGGCCGAGGGCCTGATGTCCCTGCGCCCGGGCTCGGTCCTGCTGGTCCAGGCGGACCTGGGCGACACCCTGGCCCTGCCGGCTCTCATCGAGCGGGTCAGGGCCTTCCGCGGGCGGTTGGACCTGCTGGTCAACAACGCCTCCAGCTTCTATCCCACCCCCATCGATACCGCCAGTGAAGGCCAGTGGGACGACCTGATGGGCTCCAACCTCAAGGGGCCCTTCTTCCTGGCCCAGGCCGCCGCGCCCCTGCTGCGGGCCGGCGGCGGGGCCATAGTCAACCTGGTAGACATCCACGCCGAGCGGCCCCTGCGCGACCACCCCATCTACTGCATGGCCAAGGCCGGCAACGCCATGATGGTCCGCGCCCTGGCCCGGGACCTGGGCCCCGAGGTGCGGGTCAACGGGGTAGCGCCCGGGGCCATACTCTGGCCCGGTGCTGGGCCGGACCAGGGCCTGAGCGAGGAGGCCCGGCAGAAGATCCTGGACCGCACCGCCCTGGGTCGCCCTGGGACCCCCGCCGACATAGCCCGGGCCGTGCTGTTCCTGGCCCGGGATGCGGACTACGTCACCGGGCAGATCCTCAATGTGGACGGCGGGCGGACGATACAGCAGTGATCGGGGGCGGCCGTGGGGCCCCGGTCTGAGGCGCCTCCCCAGACGTGTCTGCTTGTCATGGGCCGCCCCGGTGCCTCCCGGGGGATGCAACGCGCTCCGACTGCCGCGTTTCGCTGAAATCTGCAAGGCCGTCGTCCCGGCATCATGCCGGGACCCAGGCCGTGGACGGTAGCCTCGCTGGCTGACGGGGCTCGCGGTATTGGGTGAAAGGGTCCGCTAGTGCCCGGCCAGCATGGCCCTGAGCATCCAGGCGGTCTTCTCGTGGACCTGCATGCGCTGGGTCAGCAGATCGGCGGTGGGCTGATCGTTGGCCGCATCGGCCAGGGCGAAGACCCCCCGGGCGGTGCGCACCACCGTCTCCTGGTCCCGCGCCAGTTGACCGATCATGTCCATGGCCCCGGGGTGTCCGGCGGCGTCCTCCACCGTGCTCAACCGGGCGAAGTCCCGGTAGGACCCAGGGGCCGGATGCCCCAGGGCGCGGATGCGCTCGGCGATCAGGTCCACCGCCAACGCGAGCTCGGTGTACTGGGTCTCGAACATCAGGTGCAGGGTGTTGAACATCGGTCCCTCGACGTTCCAGTGGAAGTTGTGGGTCTTGAGGTAGAGGGTATAGGTGTCCGCCAGGACCCGGCTCAGGCCCTCGGCGATGGCCTGGCGCTGGGTGTCGGGGATGCCGATGTCGATCTGGGTATAGGCGTTCATGCTGGTCCTCTCGCAGGGCTTGGGTCTTGAATGGGGCCTGGGCCCCGGTGTTGCCGCGTTCGGGACTGAGTATGGGTAGGGGGCGGTACAAGGGAAAATCGCTTGTACTGTTCGCCGCATTTGAACTTGACGATGACTCTCCTGGCCGCGAAGCTCCAGCTTCGCGACCGGATGAATGGGCCGGGGGCAGGGGAGAGCGGGGCGGCGGTCGGCTTTGCTGGGCCTGGTGCCAACCAGGTGGGAGCGGCGCCTCGCCGCAACGGGCTCGCTTACAGCGACGCCTCTGGAAGACGCTGGGTCGCGCCGGGGGCGGCGCTCCCACGGGTGGCGGCTGGGTGGGTATGGTTGTCGCCCATGGGCCCTGGTGATTGGCGCCGGGCCTCGGCTCGCCTGCGGCTTACCGTCCTTAGCCCTGGGTCCCGGCGTCGTGCCGGGACGACAGCTTTGAGGACCGACCGGCGTCGCAGCCTGGTCAGGCCGCGCGCCGATCCAGGTAGCGTTGGAGGACGGCGTTGGTGGCGGCCAGCAGGCGCCGGAACTCGGGGAACACCTCCTTGCCCCGGTCCAGGTTGCCCTCCTTGCCGCTGAGCTCGAGTTGGAAGGCGACCTCGTGGAGCAACTCGTCGCCGATGTTGCCCGTAGCGCCCTTGATGGAGTGGGCGTGGTGGCGCAGGGCCTCGGCGTCGCCCCGCTCCAGGGCCGCGGCGATCTCGGCCTGGAGGTTGGCGGATTCGCTGAGGTAGACCTCGGCGATCTCGGCGGCCAGGTCGTGGTCGTTGTCCAGGCGTTCGAGCAGGTCTTCGATGCGGAAGCTGTGCTCCGGTGCCTCGGCGATATCCGGCATGTCGGGTTCCTCGTCTGTCTCCGCTGTGGCGGCATTCAGGTGACGCGCCAGGGCGTCGGCCAGGAGCTTGCGCTGCACCGGCTTGGTCAGGAAATCGTCCATGCCCGCCCCCAGGCAGCGGTCGCGGTCGTCCACCGTGGCGAAGGCGGTCATGGCGATGATGGTCTTGTGCTCGCCGGTGCCGGCCTCGTGTTTGCGGTACAGGCGGGTCGCCTCCAGGCCGTCCATGTCAGGCATCTGCACGTCCATCAGCACCAGGTCGTAGGGCATGGTGTAGAGGGCGTTGAGGGCCTCCTGGCCGTTGCTGACCGCATCGGCTCGGTAGCCGAGCTGGTTCAGCATGGCCAGGGCGACCTTCTGGTGGGTGATGTTGTCCTCGGCCACCAGGATGCGGAAGGGCCGCGCCTGGCCGGGGGTCGCGCCGAGCTTCGCTCACATCGCGGATGCTGGAGCGCTGCCCCAGGCAGGTCCCGTCGGTGTCGTAGATGGGCTGCCAGGACAGGGCCGCCCACAGGACCTGGCCGTGCTTGTGGACCAGGCGGAACTCCAGGTCGTGGCCCCGGCTGATGCCGCAGTTCTCCAGGGCCTGGCGCAGGGTAGGACGGTCCTCCGGGTGGACCATGGGCAGCGGGTAGTCCGGCATGCGCATGCATTCCTCCACCGTGTAGCCGGTGAGGCGCTCCACCGCCGGGTTGACCCACAGTGGCCGGCCCTGGGGATCGGTCCAGTTCTCCCAGTCGTAGGTGTAGTTGGCGATGGCGCGGAACTCGCGCTCGCCCTTGACCAGGGCCTCCTCGGCGCGCAGGCGCTCGGCGATCTCCGCCTCCAGGGCGCAGTTCTTCTCCTGGACCTCGCGCTCGCGCCGGGCCGACTCGTTGAGATGGGCCTCCAGGGCGGCGGCGTGCAGGTTGAGCCGGAAGACCATTACCACCCCGGCCAGGACCAGGGCCGCCAGCACCCCCATGCCGAGCATCTGCTGCCAGGGCTGGATCTTGCCTTCCACCTCGGACAGGGGGGCTGTTTCCACCAGATGCAGGGGTGTGTCCTCCACCGGGGACACCGAGGCGAACATGGGGACTGGGCCGTCCGGCAGGTTGGCGGTGTAGCGGATGGCCCCTCGGGTGGGCGGGCCTGGGGGGATGCGCAGGTCTGCCAGCAGGGGGCTGGGTTCACCACCCACCGGTTCCAGGCCGGCAGCGGTGGCAGAGACCAGCAGGGATGCGAAGGCATCCGTCGTGTCGCCGTTGGTGAGCATGGCCCGGTAGAGGTCCTTGGGGTTCAGCCAGGCGAGGATCTGACCGGCGTACTGGTCCTTCAGGTAGTAGGCGATGGAGATCAACAGCGAGTGCCCGCCATCCTGGGTGAGTATCCCGCCCTTGCGCTGGTGGGGGTCGAGGAAGCCCTTGAACTGGGTCGCGTCGGGACCCTCCGCATCCCCTGAGGTGTCCGCCACGGTCTCACCGTCGGCGTCGATAAGGACGATGCGCCGGTAGATGGGCGTCCCGTCGAGCTGCTTGCGCTCGATCAGGCCCTGAAAGGCGACCTTGAGGAACCGCTTGTCGGCCTTCTCGGTAATGCTGATGCCCTTGGCCCTGTTGTCGAAATAGACAAAGACCGGCGGGGCCAGGGCAAGGTTTTGCAGGTCGTCCCGGCGCTCGCCGAAGAAGTACTCCAGGGCGCTGGCGCGCCGCTCGGTCTCCTGGTGGACCTTGTCCCGCAACAGGTCCTGCAACCCGGCGGCGGCCTGGAAGTTGCTGTAGAGCAGATAGGTGACATAGCCCAGGAGGGTCAGCCCCGAGAGGACGGTCGCGATGGCGTTCCTGCGCGACAGCTTGGGCTTGGGTTCGTCGGTCATCGCCTTGGGTTCGATCTCATGAAAGCGATCTGGCGGGTGGCGGTTCGGCCTGGGCGCGCCCCAGCCAGAAAGGGCCTAGGGCCGAACCGGCCCTGGGCTGGTGGGCATTGGGTTGTACAGCGGTCGCCGCCGGGTTGGGGCGGCTCTCCAGGCGGCAACGACGGGCATGCTACGCGACTGGGCCAGTGGCGGCAACGGCGGACCCGGGGCCCAGCAATTCCAAATTTGGAGGCCAGATCGGTGCCCGTGGGAGCGGCGCCTCGCCGCGACCGTGTAGTGTGGTGGTCCCCGGGCTCGCTGTGCTTCGTCCGGTCGCGCCGAGGCGGCGCTCCCACGGT
>DYRB01000070.1 GCA_020718945.1 Lamprocystis purpurea
AGCCGGGGAGAAAGGGGCCGTTGTTCCGCTTCCGCAGCCGATTCATCCTAAGTCCGACAGGCTCCTAATGCAGGGTTCTGGGCGTGGCCAGGGAGAAGGCCGGGATCTCGGCCTCAAAGCGGGTGCCGTCGTCGGCGATCATGCCGTAGCTGCCGTGCATGCTGCCCACCGGGGTGGCGAGCAGGGTCCCGCTGGTGTAGCGGAAGCTCTGCCCCGGCTTGAGATAGGGCTTCTCCCCCACCACCCCCTCGCCGCGCACCTCCTGGACCTTGCCGTTGGTGTCGGTGATGACCCAGTGCCGGTCGAGGAGCTGGGCGGGCGTACTGCCGAGGTTCTCGATGGTCACGGTGTAGGCGAAGGCGTATTTGTGCGACCCTGCCTCGGACTGGTCGGGCAGGTAGTCGCTGCGGACGCTGACCTTGATGCGGTAGCGCTGGTCGTCTGTGGTCTTCATCTGAGGTCCCTCGGTGAACTGGGCCAGAGGTTAAGGTCCGTGACCGAAAAACGCAACGCGGGAGGGGCCTGGTGTGACGCCCTGGGGGCGGTCCGGCATCCTGTGCGCGGCCAGTCAAAAGGCCGTTCAAGAAGAGACAAACCGCAGCAAAATAGCGATAATGCGCACGCCTCGCCGGGGTGGGGGGAGCAAACCCTAGCTGCACGGTTCCTTGTCGTGTAATCAAAGTGTTGTACACTTGTCCTAGAGTATTACTAGAACCAAACGCCAGCACTCCATGTCAATCAAGCGCAGCCGTCAAAAGCCCGATCTCTTCTCAGCGTTGCTGATCGCTGTGGCCCTGGGCATGTCGGCCACCCTGGGCTATCAGATCAACGTCTACTACGGCGTCAGCGCCGTACCCATCGCTACCCAGACCCCCGCCGCGCCACGCCCCGGCGGCTGATCCCGGCCCCCCTCCAGCCAAGGGCCCGGCGGCCCAGCGACGGCACCTGGCCAGTGCGACCTCGCCGGCCGGGCGCTGCCCTTCCCTTTCTCTAGGGCGCGATCCGCGCCCACGGACGATCTTGCCTGCTCGCAGACCAGGCCCGGTTCCGGTATCTTGCCCGGGTCGGGCGGACCGCCGGTGCGACGGTCTTGCCTCCTGACGGGGCGGTCGTCGCGGTCGCCCCGCCGTCCTGGCTGGGGGTGTTGGCGCAATGGCAGACAAGGTGCGCGTCGGTGTCATCGGGGTCGGGTATCTGGGGCGCTTCCATGCCCTGATCTACTCGCGAATGGCGGAGGCGGAACTGGTGGGGGTGGTGGACGCCGACCCGCAGCGGGCCGCCGAGGTGGCGGCGGAGGCGGGCTGTGCCGTCTTCCCGGATGCGGCGGCTCTGGCCGCCGCGGTGGATGCGGTAAGCGTGGTGGTGCCGACCACGGCCCACCTGGCGGTGGCCGGGCCCCTGTTGGAGCACGGTGTCCACATGCTGCTGGAGAAGCCCATTGCGGCGACAGTGGAGGAGGGTCAGGAGATAGTGCGCCTGGCGGACGCGGGCGGGGCCATACTCCAGATCGGCCATGTGGAGCGCTTCAACGCCGGGGTCATGGCGCTGGCCGAGCGCATCACCGAACCGCGCTACATCGAGGCCCAGCGCATGGGCGGCTTCGTGGAGCGGGCAACGGACGTGGATGTGGTCTCCGACCTGATGATCCACGACATCGACATCATCCTCTCCCTGGTCGGCTCCGAGATCAGCCACATCGCCGCCCTGGGCTCCCCAGTCCTGACCGAGCATGTGGACATCGCCACCGCCCAGCTCGAATTCGCCAACGGGGCCGTGGCCAACGTGGTCGCCAGCCGGGTCTCGGACAAGAAGATGCGCCGCATCCGGGTCTTTCAGCCGGGCATGTACCTGTCCCTGGACTTCATCGACCAGACCATCGACATCGCCGAGCCGAGGCGCGTCCCCGGTGCCGAGCGTCCGGAGATCGCCCGTCAGCGTATCCAGGTGGAACCGGTCAAGCCGCTGGATAGGGAACTGGCGAGCTTCGTCGCCTGCGTGCGGGAGGGGCGTCCGCCCATCGTCGATGGACGCACCGGCCTCAAGGCCCTGGACGTGGCCCTCCAGGTGCGGGGCAAGACGCACTTCTGATAGGGCCGCCAGCCAACTTCTGGCTCCCAGCTCCCAGCTCCTGGCTTCTAGCTTCTAGCCGCTCTCACAGCCGCGCGTAGCGGACCATCTCCTCGGCATAGGCGATGGCCGCCTCCAGGCTGCCGGTATCGCCTTGGCCGGTTCCCGCCAGGTCCAGGGCCGTGCCATGGTCCACCGAGGTGCGGATGATGGGCAGGCCCAGGGTCAGGTTCACCGCCCGCCCGAAGCCCAGGTGCTTGAGTACCGGCAGGCCCTGGTCGTGGTACATGGCCAGGACCACGTCGGCCTGGGCCAGACGCGGCGGGACGAAGGCGGTGTCCGCCGGGACCGGGCCTGTGAGGTCCAGGCCCTCGGCACGCAACAGGTCCAGGGTCGGGCTGATGATCTCGATCTCCTCGCGCCCCAGGTGCCCCCCCTCGCCCGCATGGGGGTTGAGCCCGCATACCAGGATGCGCGGCCGGGGGATGCCGAAGCGCCCGCGCAGGTCGCGGTCGAGGGTGCGCAGGACCCGGGTCAGGACCTCCGGTGTGATCGCCTGACAGACCCCTGACAGGGGTAGATGGGTGGTGGTCAGGGCTACCCGCAGCCCGGGGGTGGCGAGCATCATGACCGGGTCGGCCCCACAGCGCGCGGCCAGCAACTCGGTGTGGCCGGAGAAGGGCACCCCGGCGTCGTTGATGACGCCCTTGTGCACCGGGCCCGTCACCAGGGCGTCGAAGAGCCCGGTCAGGCAGCCGTCGCAGGCGGCCCTGAGGGTCTTGACCACATAGGCGGCGTTGGCCTTGTCCAGGCGGCCCGGGTGCACCGGTACGGCCAGCTCGGCCACCGACAGCACCTTGAGCGTGCCGGCCCGGTGCGGGCTCGGTGCCGCGGCGGGGTCCCAGGGCCGCAGCGCCACGGCCAGGCCCAGGGTTGCTGCGCGCTCGGCCAGCAGCCGAGGATCGGCGACCGCCACCAGTTCGCTGCCCCAGTCGCGCAGGGCGATGCGCAGGCACAGGTCCGGGCCCAGGCCGGCGGGTTCGCCGGGGGTGAGCGCCAGGCGGTGGGTGCCGGCCAAGGTCCGGGTCACTCCGGGTCGTTGTCGAGGCGGATTTCGACGTAGGCCTCGTCGCGCAGACGGCGCAGCCACAGCTCCGTGGCCTCCTTGGCCTTACGTTCCCGGATGGCGTCCTTGGCCTTTTGGCGCATCACCTCGGCGGTGGTGTCGGCCTGACGGCGGTCGAGGACCTGCAACAGGTGCCAGCCGAAGGGGCTCTTGAAGGGTTGGCTGACCTCCTTGGGGGCCAGGGCGGTCATGACCTGTTCGAAGTCCGGGACCGTGTCGCCCGGGCTGACCCAACCCAGGTCGCCGCCCTTGAGGGCAGACCCGGTGTCGTCGGAGTGGGAGCGGGCCAGGATGGCGAAATCGTCGCCGCCGACGATGCGCAGGCGCAGTTGGGCGAGCCGGGTCTTGGCATCGTCGTCGGAGAGGACCTCGCTGGTGCGCAGCAATATGTGCCGGGCCTGGGTCTGAGTGACCACGTCCGCCTCGCTGCCCTTGAGATCCGAGAGCTTGACGATGTGGAAGCCACCCTGGCTGCGCAGGGGGTCACTGACCTCGCCCTTGCCCAGGGTGCGGGCCGGGTCCGCCACCAGGGCAGGCACCTCGGCGAGCTTGAACCACCCCAGGTCGCCGCCTTCGAGGGCCTGCTGGCCGTCTGAGTTGGCCACCGCCAGCTTGGCGAAATCGGCCCCGCCGCGCAGTTGTCGGACCAGCCCGGCGGCCTTGGCCTGGGCCTTCTGGATCTGGTCCGGGGTGGCGCCGTCGGGGAAGGCGATGAGGATGTGCTGGAGGCGCACCTCGCTGCGCTCCACCAGTCGCCCGGACTCCTTCTCCAGGAAGCGGTCGATCTCGGGTTCTGTCACTGTGATGGTGTTCAGCACCTCCTGGCGCTGCAATTGGCCGTCGATCATCTGGCTGCGGGTGTCCTCGCGGAAGTCCTCGAAGCGTGTCCCGCCGCCTTCCAGACTGGCGCGCAGTTCCTCCACACTGATGCGGTTGCGCTCGGCGATCTTGGCAATGGTGGCATTGAGGGCCGCGTCGTCGACCTTGATGCCCAGTTGCTTCGCCCGCTGGGCCTGTAACCGCTTGGAAATGATGCGGTTGAGGACCTGCTTGCTCAGGACCTGGGCGGGGGGTATGGGGGTTCCGCGGGCCTTAAGCTCGGGGATGACGGCGGCCACCTCGCGCTGCAGCTCGCTGTTGACGATAACGTCGTCGTTGACCACCGCGACAATGGCATTGAGCTCCTCGGTCCCGGCCGCGGCGGCCGGGCGCAGGGGGCTGGTGACCGGCAGGGCGAGCAGGAGTGTCGCCAGCGCCAGGGCACAACGCCCCGGTACCCTATCAATCCGGTTGGTAGCCATAGATTCCCCTCTCCAGGAATTTGTCGATCGATTGACCAAATTTGCCAAGCCCGGCGAGCTCCACTTGGAGCATCACCGCGGTGGTACTGGTATCCGTTCCAGCGTTGGCAGCGGTGTGTTTGTAGTTGCGGGCCAGCAGCCGCACCCGCCAGCAGCACTGGCCGAACTCGATGCCGGCGAAGGCATCCAACGTCTCTTCGTACAGCAGCGAGTAGAGCCAGCGGCCAACGAGCTCCACGCGCCGCCCCAGCGGCAGGCGGAAGGTCAGATCCGTGTCCTCGTATCGGTCGAGGGTGCTGGTGCCAAGATTATACCGATAGGCAAGGTTCAACAGGCGGGCGTCCGCGGATTGGTAGCGCAGTTGCAGGACGCGTTGCTCCCAGGGGTCTATGTCGGCGTTGGGGTTGTACTGAAAGCTGGCCCTCCCGCTCCAGTCGGCGGCGATGCGGGCCGCCAACTCCCCGGCCACCGAGGAGGTCCGGCTGTCCTGGGTCGGGGAGGCGATCTGCACCTGGCGGTCGGCAAAGTACAGGGCCTGGCCGACGCTGAGGCTCAACAGCTCCCGCCCGCTGCCCTCGTCCAGGGTCCGGGAGCTGAGCCCCAGGGTCAATTGGTTGGCGTCGCCGATGCGGTCGCGGCCGGTGAAGCGGTTGTCGCGAAACAGGCTGGCGAAGCTGAAGTCCAGTTCGGTGCTGTCGAAGGTCGGCGCAGCGTCCTGATCCTGGTAGGGGGTGTAGAGGTAGAAGGCGCGCGGCTCCAGGGTCTGGAGGGACGGCCTGCCCAGCCAGTTGACCGGGCGCTCGAAAATCAGCTTGCCGTCCAGGCTGCCGGTGGGGATGGCATAGGCGGGGCCGCTGGGCTCGCCTGGGGTCTGACCGATCAGGGCGTAGTGGGCGGCGCGCAGCTTGGCCCTCGGGATCAGGTGGCCGTAGGGTCGGCGCAGGGGCCAACTGACCCAGGGGGCCATGGCCAGGCGCTGGCCGTAGACCTTGGCGTCGTGGTCGAAATAGTCGTACTCCGCGTCCGCGCCCGCCTCGATCCCGGCGTCGCCGCGCCAGGGTGTCGCGTTCAGCAGCAGTTGCGGCAGTCTGCGGTAGGGCTGGCCGCTGGCCGGGAGGGTTTGATCGACCGTCTGGAACTGTTGCACCCGCGAGAGCAGGGACCAGCCCCTCCCGACATAGGTCAGATCGCCGCGCTGCTCCAGGTTGCGGACGCTGGTGGCCCCCAGATGGGTGCCGAAGTCGACCAGGTATTGGTCGTCGGAGACCGCGTTGAAGTTGACCCCGGTGGTCCAGCGCGGGCCGAACTGGCCGAGCTGATCGGCGTGGAAGGCCCAGCGCGTCGGGTTGCCGTCGGCCCCGCGGTCGTTCGGTAGGATCTGGCCCTCGACCAGCCCCCGCTGGGCCGGGGTGAGAAAGCGGGCCTCGCCGCCCAGCATGAGGCCGCGCTCGCTCATGATGCGCGGGCTCAGGGTGGCGTCGAAATTGGGGGCAATGTTGAAGTAATAGGGCAGGGTCAGATCGAACCCGGTGCTGTCGGAGACCCCGACGGTGGGGATCAGCAGCCCCGTCTTGCGCCGGTCGTCTATGGGAAAGGTCACATAGGGCGAGTAGAGGACCGGCACATCCAGGACCCGCAGGGTCGCGTGCCGGGCCGTCCCCCAGCCCGTGGACCTGTCTATGTCCAGCTTGGTCGCGGTCATGGCCCAGGCGTTCGAGGCCGGGGGGCAGGTGGTATAGGTGATCTGGTCGAAGCGGGCCAGATCGCGGGAGAGGATCTGGACCTCCGCGGCCGTGCCGCGGGCATTGCTGGGCCCGATGAGCCGGTACTGGGCGTCCCAGATGCTGCCCTGGTCGGTGCCAAGTCGGAACTCGGCCCCAGAGCCGGTGACGCGCAGCCCCGGGTTTTCCAGGAAGGTGAGACCGGTGGTGGTCGCCTCACCGGTGGCCTGGTTGTAGGTCGCCTCGGTCGCCTCAATGGTCTGGCCCGCCCGGCGGATCTGCACCTCGCCGCGCAGGCGGGCCAGGGCCGCACCCTGGTCATACTCGGCGGCGTCGGCGTCGATGTGCACCGGCTCTTGCTCCCCGGGTGCAGGCGCCAGGGCCGCCGGGCCCAGGGCGGCGGGGCGCCGGCCGCAATAGTCCCAAGGCAGGTCCCGGTGCACCCGCGCCTGCGCCGCGGCCGCCTCGGCGGCGGTCATGGGCTGGCGCCGGGCAGCGTCGGGCTTCCCGGTGGTCGCCGCCGGGGGGACGGCAACGGGCCTGGCCCCTGCGGCCGGGGCCTGCGCCGACGCGGGGTCGGCGGCCAGGCTGGCGGTCAGGCACAGGGCGAGGGAGAGGGTAAAGGCTGGGGTGCTGCGCTTTGGCACGGGTCTGCTGTTCTGTGGGTGCGACATCCTGCGCCCGGCACTGGCGGCTGCGCGAGGCAACCTGGGCTGAGCAGAGCGGGTAAAATCGCACATTCAGGGCCGTGCAGCAATTTCGCATGGTCCAGACGCCGGTCTGATCGGTCCGGTGCAGCCAAATTGGGGGGTGACGATGGCAGATCGGCGCGGCCTGGTGGAGGATTGGGTCCGGGCGACCCTGGGGGCGACGGACCTGGAACTGGAGCCGGCCTCGTCGGACGCCAGCTTCCGCCGCTACTGGCGGGTGCGTCACGGCGGCGGCACCCTGATCGCCATGGACGCCCCGCCGGGGCAGGAGGACTGCGGGCACTATGTGCGCATCGCCGGGCAGTTGCGGGCCATCGGCCTGAACACCCCAGAGGTTCTGGCCCAGGACCTGGGGCTCGGCCTGCTGCTGATCGGCGACCTGGGCAGTCGCCAATACCTGGATGCCCTGGACGAGGACAGTTGTGAGCGCCTCTATGGCGATGCCCTGGCGGCCCTGGCGACCCTTCAGGCCTGCGGCCCCACCGAGGGCCTGCCGGACTATGACGAGGCGTTTCTGCGCCGGGAACTGGGCATCTTCGACGAATGGCTGCTGGACCGGCACCTGGGGCTGCGCCTGACCGATGCCGAGGCGGCCGGACGGGATGCCGACTGGGACTGCCTGGTCGCCAATGCCCTCGAGCAGCCCCAGGTGTGCGTCCACCGCGACTACCACTCGCGCAACCTGATGGTGGTACCTGGGCACAACCCGGGGGTCCTGGACTTCCAGGATGCGGTGCTGGGCCCGGTCACCTATGACCTGGTCTCCCTGCTGCGGGACTGCTACATCGCCTGGCCCCGGGCGCGGGTGGAGGCCTGGGCCCTGGGCTACTTTGACCTGGCAGTGCAGTCCGGGGTCCTGGAGCAGGGCCATGAGGCGCGCTTTCTGCGCTGGTTCGACCTCATGGGGGTACAGCGCCACCTCAAGGCGGCGGGCATCTTCGCCCGGCTGCACCGGCGCGACGGCAAGCCGGGGTACCTGGGGGACATCCCGCGCACCCTGGGATACGTGGTGGAGGTGGCGGCGGGCTACCCGGAGCTGGCCGGGCTCGGCCGCCTCCTAAGCGAGCGGGTCATCCCCGCCCTGTGACGGCGGGCGGGCAACGGGGTGCCCAGGGCGCTCGGTGAGGCGCAGCCAGGCCTTGCGGCTCAGGTGGCCGGTCAGCAGTCCGGGCGGCATGCGCAGCCAGTGGGAACGCGCATAGAGCAGCCATTGGGCGATGACCGGCTCGCGGCGCAGCGGGTAGTGGGGGTCCAGGACCCGGGTGACCAGGCGGCGCATGAGGGCATCGGCCAGCGGCCCGGGGCCGAAGGCGCGCACCTCGGCCAGGACCCCCTGGGGTACCGGGACCTCCAGCATCAGGTGGGCGAAGGTCAGGGCGTAGTAGAGGGGGCGGCCAAGCTCCAGGCGCCTGGCCCGCTCCAGCAGGCGCGGGTAAAAATCGGTTTGGTCCGCAAAGGCTTCCAACTGGCCCTGTATGTCCAGCAGGTCCTTAACCCCGTCCTTGACCTCCCCATCCTGAAAAAGGTGGGCAGCGGTGTGCAGCAACATGTCGCAGGGGTCCAAGACCCGCAGCCCGGGCCTGTCCAGGGGGACGGATTCGGCCCAGAGCAGGGCGGGGTCCGGGTGCAGGCGGCTGGTCAGGGGCAACAGGGCGTGGTGGACGTCGACCTCTATATCCCGATCACGGTGGCGCAACGGTGGGATTTCGTGCATCCAGGTACGGTAGTAGCGCTGGTCGTAGGCGTTGAGCTTGGTGGCCTCCCAGCCGCTGGCCAGGAGCCGCGCCTCCACCGCTGCCAATTGCTCCCGCTGCACCAGGACATCCAAGTCAGAGGCATGTCGCCCCAGGGACAGGGGCAGGCCGGCCAATTGGTAGGCGGCGCCCTTCAGAAGGATTACCTCTGTGCCGAGTGGGGCCAATGCCTTGCGGATGGCACGCACCTCACGGGCTACCTGGACCTGAATCAGTTCCGCGAAGTACCGGGCACCCTCCAGCGCATCCCAGGCCGCCCTTGGGCAGGCGTCGGCTACCCCGTGCGCCTCCAGCCGAAAACCGAGGCGGGCCAGGAGGTGCTGCGAATGGCCGGCCCTCAGCACCAGATTCCACTCGGTGGGCGACAGGTGCGGCGCCGTTTCTGGCCGGGCGAACAGCCTTAGCAGCGGGCTCATGGGACCTCGGGTCCCGGTGCCGCGGTCATGTCGCCCAATGCTGCGATCACCGAGTCAAGGTCGCTGTATTCCACGCTGTAGCAGGCGCAGCGCCGGATCAGGTCGGTCAGGTGTTGGAAGCCGACCCGCCCCAGCACCCGGTAGTTGAACGAGTTCTGGGCCAGGCGCACGAAGGCGAGGCCCTTGGGGATGGGGCGCAGGTTGGTCGGATGGCCGGCGATATAGCGCGGGAATACGATCCAGGCCGGCGCGGCGGTCTCGGTCTGGCGACGGATGCAGTCGTCCGGGGGGCGGACATGGGCCACGGTGCCCTTGCGCGTCTTTTCGAACTCGGGGCCCAGCTCTGCCTCGGGCAGGTAGTCCCGTATCACTGGGATGGACCTGTTCTTGAGCGGGATGGCCCGCGGCAGCGGCGCTACCCGCCCGGAGGCGCGCTCGATCAGGCCGAACTCGTCGGACAGCAGGCGCCAACCACGGAAGGCCAGGGCGGCCCCCAATGTGCTCTTGCCGGAGCCCGGCGTGGCGGGCATGAGCAAGGCCCGGCCGCCCCGCTCCAGGGCCGCGGCATGCAGCATGAGAAAATGGTTCGAGCGGGTGGCGATGGACCAGTTGAGCCCCCACTCCAGCAAGGGATAGGCGTGGCTCAGGGGGTAGGGTTCGAAGGGCAGGGTGTCCTCAATGGCGAACAACGCCTGGGCCCGCCACCAGCGCCTGGGCCCCAGGGGCCGGCGGATGGCGACATTGAAGCTTGCGATCACCGGGTCGGGGAAGACCTCGGTCTCCCCATAAAAGCGGGCCAGAAGGTCCAGGACCGGCGGGTAGGCGGTCTCCAGGCGGGTGACGAAGGGCCCGGTGCGGAAGTAAAGACCGTCGCTGGCGTGCCGTCCCAGGGCCCCCGAGCCGGCCAGTTCGCCCAACTTCATCATGGGGTCAAGGGGTGTCCGAGTCGATCAGTTCCATGTCGGCCAGGTCAGCCAGTATGCCGGCAATCTTTCCCTGCCAGTCCGGCGACGGGGCCACCTCGCACAGGTCGGCCAGCACCGCTGCCAGTTCCGCCGCCGTCAGCGACGCCTGGGCGAGTTGCCGCAGGACCTCTGCGGGCAATTCGTTGACCAGATGGGTATCCCCGGTCTCGGGGTCGAACACGCTGTACTCGCCCTCCCACTGGGCCCACATCAGCCGCTGCGGTCTCTGCACTTGCCAGCGCACGTCCTGAAAGGCTTGGGTCATGTAACCTGGGCCCGGGGTGGGCCAGCCCGCTGTGCGGCCTGGCGCCCATCCAGTTTGGCACCCATCCGGTCTGACTCTGGGCTGAGTAAATTCAGGCGACTCAGGGGATGGGGGCAATCAAGGGTGCCGAGGCCAGGCAACTG
>DYRB01000071.1 GCA_020718945.1 Lamprocystis purpurea
CGCCAGCAGCGGGCTCGCGTTGGATACGACGATCATCGCCCGTCCATCAGCGAAATGAATTTCCGCCAGCTCGCATCCATGTCCTCGGGGCTGGCGTTGATTGGGCTGAGCCCCTTCCTGCCGAGCAAAGCGAGGAAATCCGGGTAGGACAGCCCCAGAAGCTCTGCCGCCTTACCGAGACTGATGATGCCCTGTTGGCGCTGCTCGATGACGAAATCCTCGAACAAGGCCTGCCGAATGGCCTCTGGGGTGTCGAAGTTGGCCGCGAGGTCTTCGGGAATTTCGACGGTTATGGCGGGCATGGTGGTGGCTCCTGGTCGCAGCGGTTCCGGGGACAGTTTACTTAATTCGCAAGCCCGGGTGGGGCGGAACGCGACAGCGGTTCTGCCATGACGTCGTGACACCGCCAATTCCGGGGACAGTGCGCAGGATGCGGTGAGCAACGAACCCCATCAATCGTAAACGACGCGGTTCCTATCGTCACCCATGCCGCGGGCCACGCCCAGTCAAGGGTCTCGATCAGCGCTTCCGCGGTCCGAGCCTTCGGGTCCATACCCTCCTCAGCCCGCATGGTCCTCCAACCGCGCATGAATCTCCCGGCGCAGGCAGGCCAGCGCCGTTTCGCAGGTGATGGGGGTGTCCTGGCGGGTGGTGATGAAGAAGACGTCGTCCACCTGGGCCCCGACGGTGGCGATCTTGGCGTTCTGTAGGCGGATGCTGCACGCCTCGAAGACGGCGCCGACCTCCGCCAGCAGCCCGGGGCGGTCGCGGGTGGTCAGGCGCATCTGGGTGCGGTGGTTGCGCTCGTCGGAGGCGAAGGCTACCCGGGTCTCCACCGGGAAGTGGTGGTGGCGCCGGGGCAGGCGCCGCAGCACCGCCGGCCCGGCCCAGGGGCGCTCGCGCAGGGCCTGGGCCAGGGTGGTGCGGATTTCCTCGGGGCGGGTTCCCTGATCGTCCACCGGTTTGCCGTCCTGCTCCAAGACCTGGAAGCTGTTGAGCGCCATGCCGTCGTCGGTGGTCATGATGCGCGCATCCATGATGTTGAGCGCCAACTGGTCGATCAGGGCCGTGGTGATGCGGAACAGGCCGTCGTGGTCGTGGGTGTAGAGGAAGATCTCGGTGCCGCCCCGGGCGGTGACCGGGCGGACTTCCACCAGGGGCAGGTCCTCAGGCGTGGCGGCAAGGACCTTGCGGGTCTGCCAGGCGATCTCGTCGGGGGAGTTGTGCAGGAAGAAGTCCAGGCTGAAGGTGATCCACAGGTCCTTGCAGGCCTGGGGTCCGACCCCGTAGCGGGCCATCAGGCGCAGGGCCTCTTGCTGCTTGAGCTCGATCAGTTCGTCCTGGGCCTGGGGGTTGTCCAGGCCGCGCAGCAGGGCGCGCCGGGTGGCGTGGTAGAGGTCGCGCAGCAGGGCGTCCATCCAGGTATTCCAGCGGGCCGGATTGGTGGCGCGGGCGTCGGCGACGGTGAGCAGATAGAGATAATCGAGCCGGGTGATGTCGCCCACCTGGGCGGCGAAGGTCTGGATGGTCTCCGGGTCGCCGATGTCCTTGCGCTGGGCGGTCATGGACAGGTTCAGATGTTGCTCCACCAGCCAGGCGACCAGGCGGCTGTCGAACTCGCTCAGGTTGTGCAGTTGGCAAAAGTCCCAGGCGTCCCGCGCCCCGAGCCGGGAGTGGTCGCCGCCGCGGCCCTTGGCCACGTCGTGGAACAGCCCGGCGAGATACAGCAGTTCGAGCTTGGGGATGCGCTGGGCCACGGCGGTGCACAGGGGCAGCTCGCCGGCGAACCGCGGCACGGTGAAGCGGCGCAGATTGCGCAGCAGCATCAGGGTGTGCTCGTCCACGGTGTAGACGTGGAACAGGTCGTACTGCATGCGCCCGACGATGTTGGCGAAGGCCGGGATGTAGGCGGCCAGGACCCCGTACTGGTTCATGCGCCGCAGGGCATGGGTCACCCCCATCGGCTGGCGCAGGATCTCCATGAACAGGCTGCGCGCCTGGATGCTGTTGCGGAAGCCCTCGTCGATCAGGTGGCGGTGCTCGCGGATCAGGCGGATGGTGCTGGCGCGCACCCCCAGCAGGTCGGGGTGGGTCGCGAGCAACAGGAAGACCTCCAGCAGGGCCATGGGGGTGCGCCTGAAGGTGTCCGGGCTGGTCACTTCGATGTAGCCGCTGCGCACCTGGAAGCGGCGGTTCAGCGGGGTCGGCGGTCCCAGGGCGTCGCCCAGCAGTATGGCCTCGTGGAAGAGTTGCAGGAGCATTTCGTTCAGGCGGTTGAGCTCGACCACGGCGCGGTAGTACTGCTGCATGAACTGCTCGACGGCGAGGTTGTTGTCGCCGTCGCAGAAGCCGAACTGATTGGCCAGGGTGCGCTGGTAGTCGAACAGCAATCGGTCCTCGTGGCGCCCGGCCAGCCGGTGCAGGGCGAAGCGGATGCGCCACAGCAGCATCTGGCCGTCGATCAGGGCGGCGTGCTCGGCCTCGGTGAGGAAGCCGTGGTCCACCAGGTCGTGCAGGGTCCGGGCGTCGAAGTGGCGCTTGGCCACCCAGCCGATCATCTGGATGTCGCGCAGCCCCCCGGGGTTCTCCTTGATGTTGGGCTCCAGGTTGTAGGCGGTGTCGCCGAACTTGGACCGGCGCGCCCGCTGCTCTCGGGTCTTGGCGGAGAAGAAGGCCCCGCTGGGCCACAGGCGATCCCCTGCCGTAGCCGCCTGCAGGGCCGTGAGCATTTCCGCCGGGCCGGCCAGGAGGCGCGTCTCCAGCAGGTTGGTCATGACGGTGACGTCGTCGCGGGCCGCCTCGACGCACTGGTCAATGGTGCGCACGCTGGCCCCGACCTCCAGGCCGATGTCCCACAGGAAACGGATCAGGTCGCTCAGGGGCTCGCTCAGGGGCTTCACGGCTTCGGGGGCGACCAGGATGAGGATGTCTACGTCCGAGGCCGGGTGCAGTTCGCCGCGCCCATAGCCGCCGACGGCGATCAGGGTCGCTGAGGGTCCTTCGGGGACATGGTGGGCCCAGGCGGTGCGCAGCGCCGCATCCAGGGTGGTACTGCGGGCATGGACCAGGTCGGCGATGGCCTCGCCGCGGTCGAAGCGCTCGTAGAGGGCGGCGCGGGCGTCGCGCAACCCCTGGCGGAGGGTCTTGAGCAGGTCGCCGGTGTCGGTGTGGGCGGCGGGTGCGGGCTCGGCCGGCGCCGGGGCGCTCATGGCAGCCCCAGTTCTGCGCGCTCCTCGGCCCTCAGGGTCAGGATCTCGTGGCCCTCCGGGGTGACCAGGATGGTGTGCTCCCACTGGGCCGAGAGGCTGCGGTCCTTGGTGACCACGGTCCAGCCGTCCGGCAGGAGCTTGATGAAGCGCTTGCCGGCGTTGACCATGGGCTCGATGGTGAAGCACATGCCGGGCTCCAGGACCAGGCCCTCGCCGGGCTTGCCGTAGTGCAGGACCTGGGGCTCCTCGTGGAACTCCCGGCCTATGCCGTGGCCGCAGTACTCGCGCACCACCGAGCACCCCTGGGACTCCACGAAGCGCTGTATGGCGTGGCCCACATCCCCCAGGGTCGCACCCGGGCGCACCTGGGCTATGCCGAGGCGCAGGGCCTGCTGGGTGACCTTGACCAGGCGCCGGGCCAGGATGGAGGGCTCGCCGATGCAGAACATCTTGCTCGTGTCGCCGTGATAGCCGTCCTTGATCACGGTGATGTCGATGTTGACGATATCGCCGTTCTTCAGGCGCTTGTTGCTCGGGATGCCGTGGCAGACCTGGTGGTTGACCGAGGTGCAGATGGACCTGGGAAAGCCGCGGTAATTGAGCGGGGCCGGTATGGCCCCCTGCACCCGGACCATGTGGTCGTGGCAGATGGCGTCCAGGTCTTCCGTGGTCATCCCGGCCTGGATATGCCCGGCGATCATCTCCAGGACCTCGGCGGCGAGCCTTCCGGCGACCCGCATGCGGGCGATTTCCTCAGGGCTCTTGATAGACACGCTCATGGTGTGGGTGGTGGCGTCCACGGATGGTCTCGTCGCCCTAAAAGGCAGAGGGAATTGCTGGGAAGAAGCCGGCTATGGTATAAGACGCGTCGCCTTGGCGCAAACCGGCCCCCTGCCTTGGGGTCGGGCCGCGCCGGGGCTCGGAAGAGAAGCGAAAAACCTGGGTTTTTCGCTTTATTTTTAGGTGGTTATGCCAGCGCGCCGAGATTGCCCGGGGCCCTGTGCCGGCCAACCTTATCGACAAGCCACACACGCATCGACACATGGGATCGGGTGCCCGCCCCGCGGGTTTTTCCATGGGATCGCGTGGAGGTTCAACCCAAGCCATACGGAGAAAGTACTGTGAGTGATGTTTCCATGCGCCAGATGTTGGAGGCGGGTGTCCATTTCGGCCATCAGACCCGCTATTGGAACCCGAAGATGGGCGCCTTCATCTTCGGCCAGCGCAACAAGATCCATATCATCAACCTGGAGAAGACCCTTCCCCTCTACCAGGATGCGATGAACTTCGCCGGGTCCCTGGCCGCCAACGGGGGCAAGATCCTCTTCGTCGGGACCAAGCGCGCCGCCCGCGACGCGAGCCGCGACGAGGCCCTGCGTTGCGGCATGCCCTTCGTCAACTACCGCTGGCTGGGCGGCATGCTGACCAATTTCAAGACCATCCGCCAGTCCATCAAGCGGCTCAAGGAACTCTCCGCCATGTTCGAAGACGGCTCCATCGAGCGCTTCAACAAGAAGGAGGCCCTGGGCCTGAGCCGTGAGCGCGCCCGTCTGGAGCAGAGCCTGGGCGGGATCAAGGACATGGAAGGGCTGCCCGACGCCCTGTTCGTAGTCGATACCGGCCACGAGAAGATCGCCGTGTCCGAGGCCAACAAGCTGGGTATCCCGGTCATCGGGGTGGTCGATACCAACAACGACCCCAGCAGCATCGACTACGTGATCCCGGGCAACGACGACGCCATCGGCGCCGTGCGCCTGTACATCAAGGGTGTGGCCGATGCCGTCCTGGACGGCCGCAGCACCGCCGCCAGCGGCGCTGGGCGCGAGGACTTCGTCGAGGCGGGCGGCCGCGGCGCCGAGGCCTGAGCGGTCCCGCTAGGTCTAGCCCGGTCCCCGACCCCGGGGACCGGGCCGCATCAACCCCAGATCCAGACAGCAACCAAGACAGGAGCCGTGGTCATGGCCGTAACAGCCGCATTGGTTAAAGAACTGCGCGAGCGCACCGGCGCCGGCATGATGGAATGTAAGAAGGCGCTGACCGAGAGCGGCGGCGACATCGAGGCCGCCATCGAGGCGATGCGCAAGTCCGGGCAGGCGAAGGCCGCCAAGAAGGCCGGCCGTATCGCCGCCGAGGGCGTGGTGGTGGTGAAGATCGCCGCCGACGGCAAGCGCGGGGTGGTCCTGGAGGTCAACAGCGAGACCGACTTCGTGGCCAAGGACGCGGGTTTCCAGGCCTTCGCCGAGGTCGCCGCCGAGCAGGCCTTGGCCTGCGATGTGGCCGATGTGGCCGCCCTGGCCGAGCAGCCCATGCCCGGCACCGCCGGCACCGTGGACCAGGCCCGCGAGGCCCTGATCGCCAAGATCGGCGAGAACGTCCAGTTGCGGCGCCTGGTGCGCTTCGAGCAGGCCGAGGGCGTCCTGTGGTCCTACCGCCACGGGGTGCGCATCGGCGTGGTGGTGGAGCTTGCGGGCGGTAGCGAGCAACTCGGCAAGGACCTGGCCATGCACATCGCTGCCAGTAACCCCATGTGCGTGGATGCCTCCGGGGTCCCGCCGGAGGCCCTGGAGAAGGAGAAGGGCATCTTCCGCGCCCAGGCCGCGCAGAGCGGCAAGCCCGAGGCCATAGTCGAGAAGATGATCGACGGGCGGATACGCAAGTATCTGGAAGAGGTCACCCTGGTCGGCCAGCCCTTCGTCAAGGACCCGGAGCAGACCGTCGAAAAGCTGCTCAAGCAGGCCGGTGCTCAGGTCCTGCGCTTCTCCCGCATCGAGGTCGGCGAGGGCCTGGAGAAGCGCGACGAGAACTTCGCCGACGAGGTCATGGCCCAGGTGCGCGGGGCCTGAGGCCCCAAGCGTACAACCGGTTCGGCAACCCGTTCACCCCGAGGGCTCATTGTGCCAAGCGCATCCGTTCGACGCATCCTGCTCAAGCTCAGCGGCGAGGCCCTGGGGGGCGCGTCGGGCTCCGGCATAGAGCCCGAGGTCCTGGCCCGCTATGCCGCCGACGTGCGTGACCTGGTCGGGGCCGGCATCCAGGTAGCCCTGGTACTGGGCGGGGGCAACCTGTTTCGCGGTGCGCCCCTGGCCGCGGCGGGGATGAACCGGGTCACCGGTGACCACATGGGCATGCTCGCCACGGTCATGAATGCCCTGGCCATGGGCGATGCCCTGGAGCGCCTGGGCATCCCGGCGCGGGTCCTGTCCGCCCTGCCCATGGGGCCGGTGTGCGAGGACTACAGTGCCCGGGCGGCGGTAGGGCACTTGGAGCAGGGGCGGGTGGCCCTCTGTGCCGCCGGCACCGGCAACCCCTTCTTCACCACCGATTCGGCCGCCAGCCTGCGGGCGGTGGAGATTGGGGCGGACCTGCTGATCAAGGCGACCAAGGTCGACGGGGTCTACTCCGCCGACCCGATGAAGGACCCGGCGGCGGTCTTGTACCCCCGCCTGACCTATAACCAGGCCCTGCGCGAGGGGCTGGGGGTCATGGACGCCACGGCCCTAGTGCTGTGCCGCGACCAGGGCATGCCCCTGCGGGTCATGAACATCAACGAGCCGGGCGCCCTGCTGCGCCTGATTCGAGGCGAACCTGTCGGTTCACTGGTGGAGGCTGGGGATTGAGATGATCGACGATATCAAGAAGGACGCCGCCGCCCGCATGGGCAAGACGGTCGAGGCCCTGGGCCTCGAACTGGCCAAGATCCGCACCGGACGGGCCCACCCGTCCCTGCTGGACCATGTCATGGTCTCCTACTACGGCACCGACATGCCCATCAAGCAGGTTGCCAACGTCACCGTGGAGGATGCCCGCACCCTGGCCATCACGCCCTGGGAGCGCAACATGGTCCAGGCGGTCGAGAAGGCCATCATGCAGTCCGACCTGGGGCTCAACCCCAACACCGCCGGGACCGTGATCCGCGTCCCCATGCCGGCCCTGACCGAGGAGCGGCGCCGCGACCTGATCAAGGTGGCCCGATCAGAGGCGGAGCAGGCTCGGGTGGCGGTGCGCAACATCCGCCGCGACGCCAACGGCGGGCTCAAGGACCTGGTCAAGGAGAAGATGATCTCCGAGGACGACGAGCGGCGGGGCCAGGAGGGCATCCAGAAGCTGACCGACCAGTACGTCAAGGAGGTCGATCAGGTTCTGGAACATAAGGAATCCGATCTGATGGCGATTTGATTCGCTTCGCCGGATTGAGACTCTTCGGCGTGGACACTGACACCCAGGCCCCCACCGCCGCCCAGGCCGGCGGCCGGCTGCCGGGGCATGTGGCCATCATCATGGACGGCAACGGCCGCTGGGCCCGCCAGCGCGGCCTGCCGCGCACCGCCGGTCACCGTGCCGGGGTCAAGAGTGTGCGCGCCGCCGTGGAGGAGAGCGTCCGCCAGGGGGTGCGGGTGCTCACCCTGTTCGCCTTCAGCAGCGAGAACTGGCGACGGCCGGCCACTGAGGTCGCAGTCTTGCTGCAACTGTTCATGAGTACCCTGCGTGGGGAGGTCCGTCGGCTCAACGAGAACGGCGTGCAACTGCGCGTGGTGGGGGAGCGCTCCGCCTTTCCCGAGAAGTTGCGCCAGCGTATTGCCGAGGCGGAGGCGCAGACCGCCGGCAACAGCAGCCTGATCCTGCAGATCGCCGCCAACTACGGTGGGCGCTGGGACATCACCCAGGCCGCCCGGCGCCTGGCCGAGGCGGTGGCCGCAGGCGACCTCGCCCCTGAGGCCATCGACGAGGCGGCCCTGACCAGTCGGCTGTCGTTTGCCGACATCCCCGACCCCGACCTGTTCATTCGCACCGGGGGGGAGCAGCGCCTGAGCAATTTCCTGCTCTGGCAGTGTGCCTATACCGAGCTCTATTTCACCGACCTGTTGTGGCCCGAGTTCGATGCCAACGCCTACGGCCGTGCCCTCAAGGAGTATGCCGGGCGCCAGCGGCGCTTTGGTAAGACCTCGGAGCAGGTCGCCGGGGCCCCCGGCGATGCTGGGGTCTAGCCCCTTGCCCGTCGTCAGCGCCCTGCGCCAGAGGACCCTGACCGCACTGGCCCTGGGGCCCCTGATCCTGGTCGGGGTGACGTGGCTGCCCAATGCCTGGCTGGCCCTGGCCCTGGTCCTGGTGATCCTGCTCGCCGCCTGGGAGTGGGCCGCCCTGGCCGGGGTCTCCGCCCCCGCCGCCCGACTGGTCTACCTGGCAGTCCTGGGCCTCGGCTGCCTGGGCCTGTGGCAGGCCCACGGTTGGGGCTGGGGACCTTACCTACTGATCCCTGCGGCCCTGGGCTGGGCCGGGCTCACCCTGCTCATGATCCGGCTGGAGACCATCCGTCCTGCTGCGGGCTCGGAGCCCTGGCTGCTGGCCCTGGGCCTGCCGGTCCTGCTCGGGCCCTGGCTGGCCCTGGTCGAGTTGGACGCCCGGCAGCCCAATGGTCCCTTGTGGGTGTTGGCCCTGCTGCTGCTGATCTGGGGTGCCGACATCGCCGCCTACTTCGCCGGGCGGCGCTGGGGACGGGCCAAGTTGGCCCCGGTCTTGAGCCCCGGCAAGACCCGCGCCGGGGGCTATGCCGCCCTGGCCGCAGCGGCGGCCTGGGGCCTGGCCCTGGCGGGGCTGCTCGGCCTCGACCCAGGGCGGGGCCTGGCCCTGGTGCTGATCTGCGTGGTCACCGCCGCCGTCTCGGTGGTGGGGGACCTGTTTGAGAGCCTGCTCAAGCGCCGCCGCGGGCTCAAGGACTCCGGCCAACTGCTGCCCGGCCACGGCGGCATGCTCGACCGCATCGACAGCATGACCGCCGCTGCCCCCGTCTTCACCCTAGGCCTCTGGCTATTGCTATGACCGGCGTCACCATCCTCGGCTCCACCGGCTCCATCGGCGTCAGTACCCTGGACGTCCTGGCGCGCCACCCGGACCGCTACCGGGCGGTGGCACTCACCGCCCACCGCGACGTCGAGACCATGCTGGCCCAGTGCCTGGCCTTCCGTCCAGCCCTGGTGGCCATGGCCGATCCCCAAGCGGCCTCAGTCCTGCGCGAGCGCCTGGCGGGCGTCCCCGGGGCCCCGGAGGTGCTGTCCGGCGTGGCCGGGGTGCGGGAGGCGGCGGTCCTGCCCCAGGCCCAGGTGGTCATGGCGGCCATAGTCGGCGCCGCCGGCCTGGTGCCGACCCTGGCCGCGGCTCGAGCCGGCAAGCGGCTGCTGCTGGCCAACAAAGAGGCCCTGGTCGTCGCCGGGGCCTTGCTCATGCAGGCGGTGGCCGACCATGGGGCCGTGCTGCTGCCCATCGACAGCGAGCACAACGCCATATTCCAGTGCCTGCCGGCCGGATTCGAGCGCGGCCTGGCAGCGGTCGGGGTCGAGCGCATCCTGTTGACCGCCTCCGGCGGGCCCTTCCTGGACAGCCCTCCCGAGGCCCTGGCCGGGGTCACCCCGGAGCAGGCCTGCGCCCATCCCAACTGGGAGATGGGGCGGAAGATCTCGGTGGACTCCGCCACCATGATGAACAAGGGGTTGGAGCTGATTGAGGCGTGCTGGCTGTTCGGCACCGGGCCGGAGCGCATCCAGGTCGTGGTGCACCGCCAGAGCGTCATCCACTCCCTGGTGCAGTACATCGACGGCTCGGTCCTGGCCCAACTCGGCAACCCGGACATGCGCACCCCCATAGCCCACGCCCTGGCCTGGCCGGAACGGCTCCAGTCCGGGGTGGCGCCGCTGGACCTGTTTGCCGTGCGTCGGCTCGACTTCGAACCCCCGGACCTGGGGCGCTTCCCCTGCCTGGCCCTGGCTATGGCAGCGGCAGCGACCGGCGGCACGGCGCCTGCCGTGCTCAACGCGGCCAACGAGGTGGCAGTGGCCGCCTTCCTGGACCGGCGCATCGGCTTCACGGCCATCGCCGCCGTGGTGGAGGAGACCCTGGACCGACTCCCGGTAGCACCGGTGGCCGGCCACGACATCGACTATCTGCTGGACATCGACCGCCAGGCGCGGGTGACCGCGGAACAAAGCGTCGCCGCGAGAGTCGCATAGGCTGCCATGCAAAACGTCACCGGATTCCTGTCCTACGCGGGTTACTTCATCCTCGCCCTGGGCGTGCTCATTACCATCCACGAGCTCGGCCACTTCCTGGTCGCCCGCAGGCTCGGGGTCAAGGTGCTGCGCTTCTCCATCGGCTTCGGCCGACCCCTGCTGCGCCGCACCGGTCGCGACGGCACCGAGTACGTGCTTGCCGCCATACCCTTAGGCGGCTACGTGAAGATGCTCGACGAGCG